>JAYEOP010000032.1:0-2699 GCA_034723125.1 Bacteroidota bacterium
GAAGTGTATTGATTGATAGTTCCTCTGCATCTTCTGATTTTGTATATATCTGAGGAACAGCAAAATTATAACTACGCATTTTAAATGCATCAAAATCTCCATCAAAATATTTTGTTGAATTATTATCGAAACGAACCACTGTTTCATCACATAATCCTTGTGATGATTCTATTTTTAATTTGATAATATTTTTTGAATTTTCATTCCTGAAAGAAATCGAACTATTGTGTAATCTAATAGCATCTGTCATACCAAGTGTTCCTAATGTACTTGGTGTGCTACATTTCACAAAAAAGCCCTGCATAGGAGGTATATATCGGCTTCCTCCATTTGTACCTATTCCATCAACATAAGAAGTAATATTTTGCGAAACAGGATCCCAAATATAAATAGCATTATCAAGATCTGTTTTTGTCCAACCTGATGTTGCATTCCAATCAATTGTTGATGGATATGGATTGCCAACAAAGTTATACCCATTAATATTGTATGTCAAAAAAGAATTGCTATAACTACCACTATTAAAAGTACCTTTAAAAGTTACTGTTTTGTTGCCGGAATAATAAACATCATAACCTTTCTGTGATTGAATCGGTTCATTTGCAGCATGTGATTGCCATGAATCTGTTGTTTCATTATAAGAATAAACAGCAGCACCCCACAATGAATTTGTTGAGTCATTGGAAACAGGTGGTGAAATATAATGCCAATCTCCTCCTGAAAGCAATAAAGTAAATGAAAAATTGCTTGTACCGTTAAGTGTTCCTTCATCAAGAAAAGTTGTATATCCACTTGCATCTGAAACAAATTTAAAAGTACCGTTATTTGTAATCAAACCGGGAGAACCATGGTCAACTTCATTTGTAAACTCACCATTTACAGTAATAATTCCATTTGTTTCATTTGTTAACGTTCCTTTATTTTCACTTGTATTACCTTCACCATGAATAGTAACTGTTCCATTATTTGTAAATGTTCCTGTTTTATCATTTTTAAACTTCTTAGTAATATCAATCAATCCGTCATTAGTGAAAGAAGCATCATTTACTATAAATTCATCCCCTGTAACGTTTATTGTGCCATTGTTATCAGCAACTCCTCCTTCAATTCCAAATTTATCGGCATTGATAGTACCATCATTGGTAAAATCAGAAGTAGATTCTATAAATTTCAATTCCCCAATAGCATTTATTGTCCCTGAATTTGTTACTGTTGATGATTTTATTTCTGTTTTGTCTGCAAAACGAACATTTCCACCAAAAGATAATGTACTTGTTACAACATCATTATTTTCAATTATACAACCTACATTTAATCCCCCTGAAAAAGTTACGATACCATCAATTTTAAAATCACTACTCACTGAAACGGTATCAGAAAATACAGCAATAGCATCAT
This sequence comes from Bacteroidota bacterium, assembly GCA_034723125.1. Taxonomy (NCBI): domain Bacteria; kingdom Pseudomonadati; phylum Bacteroidota; species Bacteroidota bacterium. Next base: position 1,399 of record JAYEOP010000032.1, read on the forward strand.
TTATTACCTCAAACTTATTTATATATACAGCTAATGATGCATCACATCTTACTGTACCGTCTAATTTTAATTTATCACTTAAAGTAATATCTGCAGTACTTATTATCCTTGCATTATTTTTTACTTCAATTTTTTTTATGCTTATATCATCATCAATATACATTCTACCACTTGTTTCTATTTTTATATCTTTAGCACCAGAAAGTGAACCACCTGATTCAATTTTTAATATCCCATATAAATGATTAATATTGTGATCTAAAGTAACACTATGATTTACGTAAACAGTTTTACCTGTTGCAACTGTATTACCTGGAATATTAGCATTTTTCCATGTACTGCTTGATGTCCAATTACCATTTGCTATAGTATAATAACTCGTAGAGCTTACATTAGTTATATCCAAAGTAAAAGTTCCTTGATTTCCCGAATAAGCATCTACTGATATATAGTACCAATCCCCAACCGTTAAACTACCATAAGTTAACGAAATATCATCATTTGTACTTGCATATCTAACACTTGACAGTTCAGAAGTTCCATTAAAACTCCATAAAGCTAATTGACTTCTTCGTTGTGTACCTTTAGTACCACCAATATCAACACTAATTGTTACGGTATCAAAAATAGCTTGAAATTTAAACCATCTGTTATAATTCCCATTTGTTCCTGTATTCCAATTTGAACCTTTGTTTTTATCAGGTGAACCTCCTATTGTTGTATATTCTGCATCAGGTGAACTCCAGACAATCAAATCAGTAAGCTCTATCGCTCCTTCGTAAAAATCATAATCAACTTCATCGTCAATGCACAAAGTAAATGTACCTTGATTTCCAGAATAAGCATCTACCGAAATATAATAAACATTGCCAATCGTTAAGCTTACTGTACCAATCACGAGGTCATCATTTGTATTTACATATCTTTTACTTGTTACTTCTGTTGTTCCGTTTGATTCCCAAATTGCAATCTGACTTCTTAGCTGTGTACCTTTTGTGCCTCCTATGTCAACGGTTATATTTAAAGTTGTTGTTGTTGCTGTAAATTTAAACCATCGGTTATAATTGCCATTTGTCCCTGTATTCCAATTTGAACCTTTATTTTTATCAGGTGAACCTCCTATTGTTGTATATTCTGCATCGGAGGAACTCCAATTAGTTAAAGTTGTTAGCGTTATCGCTCCTTCGTAAAAATCATAATCAACTTCATCGTCAATGCACAAAGTAAATGTACCTTGATTTCCAGAATAAGCATCTACCGAAATATAATAAACATTGCCAATCGTTAAGCTTACTGTACCA
>JAYEOP010000032.1:2799-5865 GCA_034723125.1 Bacteroidota bacterium
ACGAGGTCATCATTTGTATTTACATATCTTTTACTTGTTACTTCTGTTGTTCCGTTTGATTCCCAAATTGCAATCTGACTTCTTAGCTGTGTACCTTTTGTGCCTCCTATGTCAACGGTTATATTTATTTGTGAAGAGGAAGCAGTAAATTTAAACCATACATTATAATTTCCATTTGCGGCAGTATTCCAATTTGAGCCTTTGTTTTTATCACCTGTTCCATTGGTTGTTGTATAAGTAGCATCAGCAGAACAACTATTAATTATACTGCTAACATCAATAGCATTAGCATAATCATTATTAGCAGGTTGAGCATAACTGATTATAGGAAAAAGAAAAAATATACATTTTATAATATGAGTAATTATTTTTTTATACATCTACTAATTAATTTTATTGGTATTAAAAAACATACATTATTCTTGCCAACATCCTTTTCTTTTAACTTTCAACAGCTTACAAAAATATTAGCAAATAAAATCTTCTTAAAATAATAAAATATTCTCAATATTAGAATTGAAAAAAAGAAATCCCCTGCTATGAGGGGATTTCTAACGGGCTAGGTCAAACCCAGTGTACTTAACCAATAAAACCAAAACCTATGTGGGTTGTTATATTTCTTATTTTATAAATATCTTTTCCGAATAATTTTTATCTCCACTTTGTACTCTTACAATATAATATCCTGATTTTACATCAAGTACAATTTTGTTAATTCCTTTTTCGCTTTGCTTACTAACTATCTCTTTTCCACAAATATCATAAATTGAAATAGTTGATTTTTCTAATTTTTCTAAATTAATAAATACATTATTTTCATAAGAAAATACTTTTATATTATTAGCATTTTCATCATCAACAGAAGTTATATCATTTATTTTTTGTTTAATTATAAAATGTAAAATAAACCTTTTGGTATTATCATTTACATTGGCATTAAAGCTATATTTTCCTTTATCAAAATCATGAATTGTGTTTTCTTTAAGGTCTTCTAAATAAATAATGTCTGAATAGGTAAATTGGTCTTTATCTATAAAAATATCATATTTCCCTGAAAAACCGAATTCAGAATATAAGGGAATTGTTATTTCATTTGAAAATTCAGGAAGTGTATTGATTGATAGTTCCTCTGCATCTTCTGATTTTGTATATATCTGAGGAACAGCAAAATTATAACTACGCATTTTAAATGCATCAAAATCTCCATCAAAATATTTTGTTGAATTATTATCAAAACGAACTACAACTTCATCACTTAAACCATTTGGTGATTCAACTTTTAATTTCACAACATTACTTGAATTCTCATTTCTAAAAGAAGCTAAACTGTTATGTAATCTCACAGCATCAGTCATCCCTAAAGTACCATTTACACCGGAAGTACTACATTTTACAAAAAAGCCTTGCATCGGTGGAATATACCTACTTCCACCATTTGTTGATACTCCATCTATGTAGGTTGAAATATTTTGTGATACAGGGTCCCAAATATAAACTGCGTTATCAAGGTATGTTTTTGTCCAACCTGAACTTGCGTCCCAATCAATTGTTGATGGATATGGATTAGCTACAAAATTGTATCCTCCATTGTTGTAAGTTAAATATGAGTTGCTATAGCTACCACTACCAAAAGTTCCGTGAAAAGTTACAGTAGTATTGCTTGAATAATAAACATCATATCCTTTCATTGATTGAAGTGGTTCATCTCTAAGGTGTGCTTGCCATGAATCTGTAAACTCATTATAGGAATAAACCGCAGCACCCCACAATGAATTTGTTGAATCATTTGAAATTGGAGGCGAAATATAGTGCCAATCTCCTCCTGAAAGATAAAGTTGAAATTGAGATTCTCCACTACCATTCATTGTACCATTATTTATTAAGGAAGAATATCCACTTGCATTTGAAATCAATAATAAAGAACTATTATTCGTAAAAGTTTTTGAAGAATTGTTAGTAAATTCTTTTTTAAAGATTATTGAACCACTATTCGTTATTGTTCCATTATTTGTAAAATCTTCATTAGCTGTTAATTTACATCCTGAAGCTATTGATAGTATTCCTTGATTTATAAAGTCTTCATCAAATTTAATTTCCGCATCATTGCTTAATGTTATATCATCATTAATTGTAATATAATTATCAACAGTAAACACAGCATCATTCTTTACATCTAAATCATCCGTTGTAATATCATCAGAAATATTTAAAGTGATATCTCCATCAATAATAAATTTGTCATTTAAAATAATATCTGCACTATTTGTTAATGTTCCATCATTAATTTCTAATTCATTAATTGTTACTGAAGCATTAACAAGGAAAGTTCCATTAAACCCAACTTTTATATCATTAGTTCCGGATAATGAAGCTCCTGATTCTACTTTCAGTACTCCGTGTATATTATCAATATTCTGATTTAATGTAACAGTATGACTTATAAAAACGGTATCCCAAGATGAAATTGTAGTTCCCGGATTATCACTATTTAGCCAAGTGCTATTTGAACTCCAATTTCCATTTGAGTTTGAATAATAGTTTTTAATATTGCTTTCATTATCAACACATAAAGTAAAAGTCCCTATATATGATGTTGAGTTATAATTATCCACAGAAATAAAATACCAATCTCCTACAGTTAGATTATTATAAGTAATAGAAAGATCGGATGTTGATGAAGAATATCGCTGACAAGAAAGTTGTGATAAGGAAGAATTCCACAAAGCAACATAAGGATATCTCATTGTTCCTTCTGAACCAGCAACTTTTACTTCTACAGTAACAGTATCAAAAAGTGCTTTAAATTTAAACCACTTATTAAAATTCGGTCCTGTATTCCAACATGAACCTCTTGCTTCGTCCTGTGTTCCATCTGCAGTTGTATATATAGCATCAGCAGAACTCCATACACCTGCATTATTGATTATACTATCTGTAATATCTTTTGCTCCGTCTTTCCAATCATAGTCAAGTACATTTGCTAAGGATAGAGAAAATGTTCCTTTATAGGATGTGGAACTATGGTTATCAACGGAAATATAATACCATTGACCTATTGTTAAACTT
>JAYEOP010000033.1 GCA_034723125.1 Bacteroidota bacterium
CTTGTGGCAAGATACAGATAAAGCATATAGCTGGAAACGGGAACAACTGCTGATGAGAAATTTTTACCATAAGATTTTACACTTAAATCCCTGTTTAAAACATCAAAGAATCCACCATTTATAGTGTCTTGTCTTTTTGTCTCTGCAATTTCGTTTGATTTTTCAATATATTCAAGTACATTTTTATCATGAGTAACCAAATAATACAATGATAATCCTGTATTTGTATAAAATTGCACAAAGGTATTTTTTGTGGAATCGAGCGAATTTCCCTGTTTGTCGAGACGATTATACCATCCGCCATATTCTTTGTCCCACGCATGTTCCAAAAGAAAATCAACAGCATCGGAAGCAATTTTCAAATATTTTTCTTCACCTGTAAAAAGATAAGCAACAGAAAAACCAAAAACATTTCTTGAAATCATGCTCGGATGTTTCTCTGTTCCTTTAATTTGGTTCCAGCTTCTGTCGAGATTAGTGATAAAAGCACCGTCAACAGTATCAAGGGAATGTTTTGCCCAGTATGGCATAATATCAGTCAATGCCTGATTTTTCCAGAAATTTCCTTCAAAGACATTTGTGTCGGCAGCAATGGTTTTTTCATCATCAGTGCTTTCCTGATTTTTTGGATTTGAGCATCCTGATAAAATAAAGCAAGCCATTACGGCAAACGAAAAGAATATTTTTGATTTTCTGATATAATTTTTCATTTTTATAGAACGCGGATAACACGGATTTCGCGGATTTTCGCGGATTTTATTATTAGTTATTTTTGAATGTATCATTTTTATTTCTCCTTATTTTTAGTAAATTAATTTTTTATCTGTGCAAATCAGCGTTATCTGCGTCATCTGTGTTCCAATAGAACGCGGATAGCACGGATTACGCGGATTTTCGCAGATATTATTTTTTGTCATTTTTGAATGTATCATTTTCATTTTTTTTATCCGTGCAAATCCGTGTAATCTGCGTCATCTGTGTTCCAATAGAACGCGGATAACACGGATTTCGCGGATTTTCGCTGATTTATATCTTTTGTTATTTTTGAATGTGTCATTTTCATTTCTTCTTATTTTTAGTAAATTAATTTTTTATCTGTGCAAATCCGTGTAATCTGCGTCATCTGTGTTCCAATAGAACGCGGATAGCACGGATTTCGCGGATTTTCGCAGATATTATTTTTTGTCATTTTTGAATGTATCATTTTCATTTTTTTTATCCGTGCAAATCCGTGTAATCTGCGTCATCTGTGTTCCAATAGAACGCGGATAACACGGATTTCGCGGATTTCTGCAGATTTTACTTTTTGTCATTTGAAAATATTTTTCTTTTGAATTCAGCTTTTTTTCCAAAATTAAGTAACAATCCTACTTCTATATCAGTAGCTTTTAAGTAATTTATTAATTGGGCTTCATGTTCTTCACAAAGACTTTTAGCAGCCTTTAGCTCAACAATAACAGAGTTATCAACTAATAAATCTGCATAATAATTTCCAACTTCTTCATTTTTGTAATAAACCTTGATTCTTTTTTGTTGCGACACCAAAAGTCCCATTTTACGCAATTCAATTATCATAGCATTTTCATATACTTTTTCCAGAAAACCATAGCCAAGTGTATTGTTAACTTTATAAAACGCTTTTATTATTTTTTCAGTTATTTGTGAATGTTTCATTTTTATTTCTCCTTATTTTTAGTAAATTAATTTTTTATCTGTGCAAATCCGTGTAATCTGCGTCATCTGCGTTCCAATAGAACGCGGATAACACGGATTACGCGGATTTTCGCGGATTTTACTTTTTGTTATTTTTGAATGTGTCATTTTTATTTCTTTTTTTATTTATCCGTGCAAATCTGTGTAATCAGCGTCATCTGTGTTCCATTGTTATCTGTGTTCTATTTCATAGTCATCTGTGTTCTATACTCATCATTGTACAATCCAATTTTCTCAATCGGTATTTTTTTAAACCCGAGTTTGTAAGCAGGGGAATTATCATTCAACTGGAATTTTTCTTTTGTAATATTTTCAAAACCGGGATTTTCTTTTAAAAATTTATTTCCTTTCATGATTTCCATTGTCCCGACATGACCATATTTAAAAATTTGAAAATTATCCGATTGGTCAGTTTCTTCGCTTTCTCTCAATATTATTGTATCGCCAATTAAATTATCCTTTACTTCAACTATTTCAAAATTAACACCATCATACAAATCAATAAATCTTCCACCAAAAGAAACGTTACGAACAACTTTATTGTTTTTCGGCACTGCCGGGTCATCATCATAAAGGGTTAACAATTCGGGATATTTTTCGCTGTAAGGTGGTTGGCAATAATTTACCGCATCCATTCCATCGAATAGCGTACTGACATGAATTTTACTTGATTTATCAAAAAAATATTTTGCCCAGCTTAAACCACGGGCATCAACCTGAACAGAAGGTTCACATTCTACAAAAATATTGTTTTCAATAACATTATCTCTTCCGCCACCAATGAATGTAGCTCTTCCTGCTTTGTAAAAAACGTTACCAAATATTGTTGTTCCACTTGTAAAATCATCAAGATAAACCGCACGAACGCCATGTAGTCCAGGCCCAAAAAGGTGATGGAAATAATTGTAGCGAATTATATTGCCACGGCAAGTCCAGTTTCTTCCGATATAAAATGCACCTACATCACCGGTTTCTTTGGCAATATCATGAACTTCATTAAATTCGAGGATGTGTTCGTTTCCACTAAAAAGCACACCGGCATGAGGCGAATCATGAATATAGTTATGAGATAAGCGATTGCCCACTCCGTTCATACTAATTGCCGGACTGTAAGTCCTGAAAACTCTTCCGAAATTGTGGATATGATTGTTTTCAGCATAATTGTTTGCCGGTGTCAACGTTTTACGGTCGCCACCGGTCAGTTTAATTCCGCTACCGGCAATTCCGTAAATATCGCAACTTAAAATTCCATTGTTTTTGCCACCATTAATAATAACAGCTACATTACCGAGATTACGAAAAACACAACCGGCAATTTTATTGTTATTACCGCCAATAATTTTGACTGCTGTGGTTCGTGAACATTCAAAGGTAATGCCTTCAATATTAATGTATGAAGTGTTTTCTAAAACAAAAAAAGGTTCTTTCATGATAGAAACTGTAACTTCTGCTTTATTAATATTTTCAGGTGGCCAAAAATATATTTCTCCTGTTTTTCGATTTATGTAATATTCTCCGGGAGAATCCAACTCTTCGAGAACATTTAAAAAATAGAACCGTTGTGCTTTAGTGTAACCTGTACCATTGTATGGAGCTGCCGGATAGATTTCTTTTTTGATAACATCAATTTTTTCTATTTTATTATAAGTCTCCGACCAATCCCACGACCAATATCCATGCATCCAAATATCATCTGCTTTATGCCAATGTTCCGGTCGTTCATTTTCGTACTTAAACCTGCCATAATGCTTTCCAACCGGAATGTCAAAACGTATATGAGGCACATTTCCTTTATAAATCAGTTTTTCTCCGAATTGTGGCACATCAGTAATTTCTAACCAACCTTTGTTTGGATAACGGGCGAGTGTCATTGCTTCATTATAAAAAAACAATTCCATTGCCAGCGGTTTATGCCGATTAAAAGTTAACTCTTTCGGTATTAATCCCGCATGTGCGAGATCACAAACCAGTATTGAATCATGGTAAATTTTTTCAATTCGTTTTAAAACATCGGCATCTTTGATTTTTTTAAACCCTGATATTGTTTTCCCACCTGAAAAAATTACTTTTTCATCATTGTAGGAACACCAGGTAATTGGAGCATTTTTTTCTCCCGAGTCTTTTGTGGTAAATTTGATTGTTTTTGATATTGAATAATTTCCTTCACGTACATAAACTGTTACTCCATCGGCAGGAAAATTATCTGTCTTTTTTAATTCACGAATTGTTTCCTGTGCTTTTTGGAAAGTCGCAAACGGACCATCAGTTTTATTTTTGTTTGGTTCGGCTAATTTCCCTGACCAATTATCATTTCCAGATGGGGAGATAAATAAAGCATTATTTTCTATCTTTTCGGTTGAGCATCCATAAAGTAAAAGCAAAATAAACACAGTTTTCGATAGAACGCGGATAACACGGATTGAGCGGATTATCGCGGATTTTATTTTTATATTTTTAAAATGTATCATTCTTATTTTTCCTTATTATTTTTGATTTATATTTTTTTATCTTCCGAAAAGACGGGGCAGGCTGTGTAAATCAGCGTTATCCGCGTAATCTACGTTCTATCATCATCTGTGTTCCATTATTTCAAATAATTAAATACACCGAAGGTTTCAATACTATTTCTTAGTAATTGCTTTCCAATACCCACCCTTGTCGGGACCTATTCTTTCAATAAATCCTTTACTTTTTAATTTATCAATATTTTTACGAATATTTCTCTCATTTATCTCAACGATTGACGATAATTCACGAGTAGTTACTTTAGGATTTTCAAAAATTATTTCAAAAATCCTTTTTTCATTTATAGATAATAGTTTTTCTAGGTCTTTTTCTAGGTCTTTTTCTAGGTCTTTTTCTAGGTCTTTTTCCGATTTTTCTCTCATAACTTCCCATGGTTTCTTATTAGGATGTTTTGTAAAAATAACAGCTATTCCGCCCCATTTACCTTCAAAAACAGGTTCCGGCAAACCTGCTTGCGTACAGTATTCTACAATATTTACTGTTCCACGTCCCCATGTTTCAATATATCCGGCTCTAAAAAATGCCTTGGCAATATCCGGGTTTGCCGGCTCAGAAGTATGTTTTATTTTTAAAGTTTCCATAGTCCAACCCCTTGGCAAATCACCATTATTATAAATCATTAACCAATCTTCATACACGCTTATTTGTATGGGGTTAGCACTTGAATAATCTTTATGTATCAAAGCGTTTAATAATGCTTCTCGCATAGCTTTTTCAGGAAAATTGTAAGTTTCTACACGGGTTAGTCCTTCGTAAGTTATATGTGCTTTCATATATTTGGTTAAAAGCAAATCCATAGTTTTTTCCACTTGTGTAAAAAGACTTCCATGAATTTCGTCCTGATACAATAAATCGGTATGGGTTCTAAAAAAACCGATTTTCACATAAGCTCCTGTTATCAATTTTTCCGGATTTTTGCCAAAAGCAATAACGGCAGCTCTTTTTAGTTCAGTATCAGAAATTAAGCCCAACGATTTTAGAAGATTTACGTTGGTGTCATTCAAATCTTCATCAGGAACTCTTTTGCTTTTTCTGGCTTTTTTACGAAAAATTTCAAAAGCTTCGTCCGACAAATCGTCAAAACTAAAACCGTGGGCTATAATGCCATCCCATTTATTACCCATTTTTTTCAATAAAAATTTTTCTAATGCAGGTCCTTTTAAATCCTGAATAGTACTGCCGGAACGATAGTAAAAATGTCCTTTATATGAAATAGGGGTTGAATACGGTTCAATAATTATTTCAATAAAATGCTTATTTTCTTCTGAACGCAAATTTACTTCTATCATTATGCCCAGAATGTCGCGTATTTTATTGGGTAAATCTTCCAATAATTTTTGGTGGTTCTTAATGCCAATTACCATTCCATTATCATCAACGCCAATATACATAGTACCGCCTTCGGCATTGGCAAAACCACAAATCCATTTTAAGTATTCATCTTTCCAAATACTTTTCCATTCGATATTTTGGTTTTCGTTTTTCATTTATTTATCTTTAATCAAATAGAACACGGATAACACGGATTACGCGGGTTTTCGCTGATTTTATTATTAGTTATTGTTGAATGTATCATTTTTATTCTGTTTTTTTATCC
>JAYEOP010000034.1 GCA_034723125.1 Bacteroidota bacterium
CCGTCATAAAACGGATGGATACTTTCAAATTGATAATGAATAATTGCCATCTTGACAAGTGGGTCAAAATCAGATATTCTCTCATCATTGACAAACTGTTCAAGATTTGTCATTAATTCTTGAATTGTTTGATAGTCTTGTGGTGGTGTATAAACAATTTTCCCAGTTGATGCATTTTTTAGAGCAGTTCCTGGAACTTTTCTAAATCCTGCATTATTTTTTTCAAGTACAGATTGTATTTCAATTATATCATTATTTGTCAGAATTTTATTCTTAGAGATTAGTTTAAATCCTGTTTTTAGAGCCGCAATATAATTTTGAACTTCTTTGGCATTTAACGATTTAAAACCTTCGAGGTTTAATTCTGCTTTATAAATGTCATCGTGAGTTGTAATGATATTTTCAATTGCTGAACTATCTTTTGCTTCTTGAAGCCCCAATGTATTAATTAATATGTTTTCGTTTGGAATACTTGAAACAACCCCTTTTAACTCTGCCAATGCTCTGTGAACAGAAGTTAATTTTTTTAATATTTTTCGACTTTCAATGTCTTTATCAAAAGGTAATTTCTTTAATTGTTCAGTTTTCATTATGTAAAGTTATTTCTATTTTCTTTACAAAGATACATCATTATGATAATAAAATCTATTTTTCTTTGCATATTATTTGCAGTCTGCTAAGTTTTTTCTATTTCTTTATCGTTTGATTTTGTTTGTTTTTAGACTGTACTCATTTATCTTTATTGATTTTCAGGTCGTCAAAATAAGTAACAGCATCCGCCTTTGTCCAAAACCCGATTAGACCTGCCGATTGAAAAGTGTCGTCCGTTGATTCAATTAATGCTTTTCCGTTTAATGAACAAGTAATCCTATTTCCTTTCGTTTCAATTGTCATGGTAAACCATTCGCCTTGTTTAATATCGCTGTCAACACTTAGCAATTTCTTTCGATTTCCATCAACAACACTATAGAACCTGAAATTGTTTTCAAGTGGGTTGTAGCGTGCAATGTAATAATTATCTTTATCAATGTATCGCCAAACGAGTCCGCCCCCTTGGTCTTCTTCGCCCAAAATGGCTTTTATTTTTACAGTGGCTGTAAAATCCTTGTACCCGTCTTTGTCAAGAATTAGTAAATTATAACAACTGCCTTTATTAATTGCTTGTTGTGCAACCACTTTATTGCCGTTATCGTTTACAATGCTCCACTTTATGCTTTTTGCTTTTCCGGTAGCTGTTGAGGAAAAACCTTTTGGGACTTTACCTTCTACCTCATTTTCAAAATTGAAAAGTGTGTCGCTACCGAATTTCGCATAGGAAACTACATTTTCAATTTTATTGTTATTCGGTGTTGAATTTCTGCATGAGGCAATGCTCAGCAGGATTGAGATTGAGATTACTAATGTTTTCATACTTATTCGTTTTTAAATTTATTTTCTAAAAGTTTTTCTTTAAATTCCGATTTAAAGGTGTAAGCAAAAATCAGCATAACTGCCCTTGTATCTACTTTCCGATAGTGTGTATATTCAAAATTACTGCTAGAAACAGTGGATTCACTGCGTTGTGTATCAAATATATCGGTTACTGTCAAAGCCAATCGCCCTTGACCTTTTAAGATTTTTTGCTGAAACCCGAGGTCAATAAAATATACTTCTTTTCTTAAGCCTTGCGGTATAGCAATTGGCGATCTGTAGTTTGCAGTGATTTGAAGTCTGCCGTTTTTCCATACATCAAAATTATTAATAAATTTAGCATAGCCTGACAGTTGTTTTTTTAGAGTATTTTGCAATTGAGCATTTTGTTCAATTCTTTGTTCGTATAATGAAGCATCGAAATTTATTTTCCAAAAATCAAATGGGTTATAAGTAAAAATGGCTTCTACACCATAAGTTGATGAATTGCCGAAATTTTCGGGTCGTGTTGTACTTACTCCGCTACTATCGATAGTTGTATAAGGGAAAATACTATTGCTTGTGAGTCGGTAAAACAAGGAAGTAGAAAGACTTGCCTTTTTAAAAGCATGGTTGTATGTAAATCCAACTGCGTGCGAAAGCTCAGGCTCAATATCGGGATTCCCCGACCAAACATTTAACGAATCGGTAATGTCAATAAAGGGACTGTAATAACCAATTGATGGTCGGTTAATTCGTTTACTGTAAGCGAGTTTATACGAATTTCTTCTATGCGTATAATAAATTAACGATGCCGATGGATAAAGATGAAAATAGTTGTTAGAAAAATTGTACGATGACTGAATATTATCGCCTGTGTTCCAAACCTGTTCCGGTCTGATGCCGAATTGATATTTCAATTTTGGCTCTTGTTGTGTAGCTGTCCAACCTGTGTATTGCAGATAAAAAGCATGAATTTGTTCGTTGAATTTAAAAATATCGGTGTGAGATACATCGTTTATAAAACTGCCATTTAGTTGGTTGGAACGAAGATAATCATCATTTATAAATCTAAATGTGGATTTATATCCGGTTTCGATTATTCCTATTTCTTTTATCGGATGTTCATAATTTATCGCAAAATTAGTCAGATTGGCATCTTCGTAAAAGTATGTTTTCTGCAAAAAAGGCTTGCCAATTTCAGTGTTTTGTTCCGTTAAATTCTGTGTTGAGATGTCGGTGTTTTCTCTATTGTATTCAATAGCAGAGCTTGCATCAATTGTAAGCATTCTGTTTTGATTGAAATTTCTCGTATAATTAAACAATAGTTCGCCTGTATGGAAACGCCTGATTTCGTTTGAAAATCTGCTATTACGGATTGTAAAGTCATGCAATGAGGTTTCGGTGGTACTCACTATGGTTTCGTAATTATCCTGTCCTTCAAATAGCCATATACCTTCCAGTCTGAAACTGTTTTTTTTATTTGGTGTATAGCCTACATTAAATCGTGCCGTTTGGGTTTGTATAGTACGTTCGTCTTCCCGTGGCTGTAACAGAAAATGGTTATCGTCAGAATCGTATTGAGTACGTTGTCTGTTTACCGTGCGTGTTCTGGTAGTAAACCAATTGTCGTAAGCCAGACCTAAATTCCATTTAGGGGTATTATGGTTAATAAGGAAAGAGCCGTTTAAGCGATAGCGTGCTCCAAAACCACCTCCCAAAGCTGCCGCTCCGTTTGTGCCAAGATTTTTATTACCTTTTTTAAGAACAATGTTTATAATTCCGCTTTCGGCATCGGCATCGTATTTTGCAGACGGGTTTGTAATAATTTCGATGCGTTCAATGGAGCTTGCAGGGATTTGTTCCAAATTTGTTACCCTGCCCACTCCGCCAATACCAGAAACCCTACCGTTTATCATTATCAAAGGGCTTTTTCCCCTCATGGTTAAATTTCCTTCCATATCTACCTGAACCCCGGGCATATTCTTCATTAAGTCGGCTGCTGTACCGCCAATTTGTGTTAAATTTTCCGATGCGTTCACCACAATTCCTTCTTCGGTTTTCTGAATTAGGTTGCGAAAAGCAGTTATCTCAACTGAGTTCAAAACGATTGCATCCTGTTTCATTATTATTGTTCCTAAATCTATATTTTTATTTACATCATTAAGTAATACTGTTTGTTGATGATTTACGAATCCGATAAACTGAAAATGAATATGATAGTTGCCAAAGGGAATGTTTGCCAAAACAAAACGACCGTTATTGTCTGTAACCGTACCGTTTATGATGGTCGTAGTGTCATTAACTGATGTAATAAAAACGTTTACAAATTCGACAGGGTTGTTCTCGCTGTCAAGCACTATCCCCTCAATTCTTTCTGGGTTTTGTGCGTAGGTTGATAAATTAATCATTAGAATAAATAAATAAATAATACGTTTCATTTTAAATATTTTGGGTTTATTGTTTATACACATTGTTTTTTTAAGCATGGCATACTGGTGGCAATATGAAAATGGTGGGCATTTAAAGCTCCAATCTTTCAATTTACCACATAGTTTATTTAATGATAAGAATTTCATATTTAGTACTTTCTGACCAATTTATTGTATTGCGTGTTGTAGGGCGTTTTTCTATCATTCTAAAAATATGTTTTTACTGCAAATTCAAATTGTTCGATAAATATTTTCTTAAATGCTGTTATATTATTTTTTTCATAAAACAGCAACATTGCTTTTTTGTAATCAACACTATCAACTGTTCGAAATGAAACAGGGCAATATTTGTTGTTAATCAATATTGCATTGCTTACTATTCTGGCAGTTCTTTTATTTCCGTCAACAAATGGCTGTATGTATGAGATTAATATCAAAACTAAAAGAGCTTGTTCAAAGATGTTTGCTTTTTTATTAATCAGTTCGCAAATTCCTGATAAGGCTTCTTTTATTTGAAATTCATTATCTATGGGTTTGTAATTTGTCCCTGAAATTCCAATACGTCTTTTCCGAATATTTCTGTCAACAGCAAGTTCTTTTATTAAAATACTATGAATATCTTCAATCTTTGAGACAGTTAAAGGAAATAGATAATCCGGATTTTCAATAAGAAAATCAAGAGCATCTTTATGATTAAGCAACATTATTGCTTCTTCTTTCGTTTTTCCCGCTGCAGTTTCTTTTTCTTTTAATAATCGCTCTGTTTCTAAAAGCGAATATGTATTCCCTTCTATTTGTGATGATTTCCAACTTAAATCTATTGCGAGACGTTCTAATTCTTTGTTATATTCAAATTCACTTAATTCGGAAATATTTTGAATGTATTTTTCTTGTAATGTATTTATTTTTTCTATTTCTTTACTCGAAAATAAATTCACATTCGGTAGTATTTCAGTAATCAAAGAAAAATTGAAATTTTCCTTTATGTTTCTTTCATCAATTTCTTTTTCGTAGTATTTATCAATTTCAATTTGTTCAAATAGTGTATAGAAAGGGGAAAGTTTATATCTTGTTGCTTTTCCTTTTCCTATTGAAATTATTAATTTTTCTGATATTAGTTTTGAAATTGTCCTTTTTATTGTAGCAATACTTTTATTCGCACTTATTCCTTGCAAAATATCATTAGAAGAGCATTTTGGATTTTCTTTTACAAAGTTTAATGTCAAGTTATCAATATTCATATTTCTGATTTAGCTCACAAAGATAATCTATTCGGCTCACATTAGCAAATAAATGAGCTGTATTTTTTACTTAAATGAGCTACAACGCTAAAATACATAGCACAAACACTCTATATTTCGCATTTGTTCATTGTAGCATGTCTTTTTAATTCGCTGATTAGTAGTGTATTTTATATGCTTAGGTGTTGATGGTTTTTTGACAGTCTGACATTTTGAATATGGGGCGTGCCGCATTTTAAAACGATTAATTTTCAAGTTATTACTAATTTTATTTGTGTATTAACTTTTATATTTACAACTAATTGCGGCATTCACTATGTTTTTTGTTATGTGGGGTTATTCTGTTATTCTATATTTTAAATCCATTTGCTCATGCAATATTCTTGTTATTTCAATTTCATTCTTATTTAACTTTCTGTAGAAAATAATATGTCGTACCGTTCTATAACCAAATAATTTGTTTACAATTCCGTCATAATTTTTACCAATATATGGATTTTCTGCAATTTCCTTACAGTTATCAAGTAACATTTGATAGTATTTGTCAGCTTGTTGTTCAGACCAGTTATCAAAGGTATAATTCCAAATTTTGGATAAATCATCTACGGCTTTATTAGTCAAAAAGTAATTAGCCATTCTGTTCTTTTTTTGCTTTTAATTCTTTCAGATGTGTATTTGGATTGAAGTCAATAGCTAATCCACTTTCAACACCTTCTTGAATTGCATTTTTTAAAGCAATAGTTTTATTTTCT
>JAYEOP010000035.1 GCA_034723125.1 Bacteroidota bacterium
TGAGATTTTTATTTTTTGAGACGAGGCGATGCCTTAGCATCAGTGAGTTGAGAAAGATAAAAATATCGCAAAAAGATAGGAATCTAATTTTGCAGAGTTTTCTTAGAGACACTACTTACCTCAGCCCTAAAGGAAGCACTGATTTTCATTGACTTTTCCCTTTAGGGTTTAGGGCAGTAAGTCATTGAATTTTTTTTTTGTTTTTTTCGAGGCACTATTTAGGATTGGGCTTAGGTCAGTTGTTCTGAATATATGAAAAAATTAGGATTTAATATTTTTGAAGCAATGTTTATCGTTTGTTCTACAATAAAGGTTTAAGTTTTAAAAAAAAGTACCTACATTCGCAATCAGGAAATAAATCCTGCCAAAAAGTTTACAGATTTTTATTTTGAAATAACTTAAATTTGTAAAAAAACTATTTGAAGTTCTTTTTTAACCAAGTATTAAGATCTTTTTTGTTTGTTTTTCCATAAAATTCAGAAAGATAACTACTGATTTCACTGGATTTAAAACTCCATGGCTTGTTTGGAAATTCATCCCAAATTATTTGCACTTCATTTTTTAATGAGGCTAAATCAGGAAGAATAGGAAAAAACTCAGAAATTAAAATTGATTTTTCGTTTTGGTAATAATATAATTTCATGGATTTTATTTTATTAAAATCCTCTATAGCTTTATTGTCAATCTTTAACAGTTCTGATTTATTAATTATTAGTACATCTTCATTGTAAGTCAACTGTTTATTTATCTCCTCTCCATTGTGTTGATAACGAATAAAGAAAAAGCTTTTTTCAGATAAAGGAAAGGACGTTGAGCTAACTTGTGAAGAGTATTCATTAATAATTAGTATGTTGCCACTAAATTCATTTCTTAAGTCAATTTTATTTAAAGCAATTCCACCGCGAGAAGCAATATTTGACATTGCAGGTAAAAAATTTGCACTACTACCATCATTGCCGGCAGTTAAAATCATTCGTCCTTTTTTAGGATTTATTACTGCAGCTTTTGAATGTTGAGTTTTAAAATTTAGTTCGTCATTCTCCGAAAATATTAAACCGCTGGAAAGTTCTTTCCCTGATTTTTTTATTAAAATTGTACCGTTAACACGTATGACCTTATATTTGCTTTGAGCAAATGAAAAGGATGAAAGAAAAATCATAAACGCAATAAGAAAAACTGATTTTTTCATAACAAATTTTTAAATGAATAGAGATTTTTAAAAAAGTAAAGATATGAAAAATAATTTTTGATTGACTATTTATGATTGACTATTTTTGATTTTCGAATGATTATTGAACGATATCTATGTTTCACAAACGATTTCAAATAAACAAAAAGAAGCACCTAAAGTTAAAAACTAAAAACTAAAAACTAAAAGCTAAAAGGTTATGTGTTACGAATATACAAAAAGAAGTACTTAGAGTTAAAAGTTAAAAACTAAAAGTTGAAAACTAAAAGTTATGGATAAACAAAAAGAAGTACTTAAAGTTAAAAACTAAAAGCTAAAAGTTATGAATAAACAAATAAACAAATAAACAGGAAGAAGTACTTAAAGTGCCTAGAGTACTTAGAGTTAAAAGATAAAAGTTAAAAGTTATGAATAAACAGATAAACAGATAAATGAATAAACAGATAAACAGATAAACAAATCAACAAATAAACAAATCCCCAGTCTTCCTATTCCTCAATAATATCCCCTTGTCTGTTAATGAAAAAATATTCATTATTGTTTCCCACTCTTGCTTTTCCTTCTGAGAAATCTTCAATGTATTCGTACCAGTCAGTTAAAGGTTTGCCGTTTAAGTAATTAATATATGCGTATTTCTTCTCATTTTTTACAAGTGCCAGATTGTAGGAAATATTACCAATGTAGTTGTACCATCCATATATTTTTGTTCCATTATTATCAAAATATGCAATTTTTTCGTTTTGATAAATTTTTGTTAAACCACGTTGAAAAGCAGAAACATATTCGTAAGTGCATTTAATAACTTCTTTTCCATTTTTATCTATATAACCGAATTTATCTTCAATTCTTACTTTTGCCAAACCATTATGATAGGGTAGAACCTGATCGAATTTAAATGGAACAACTACTTCTCCGTTTTTATCAAGAAAACCGTATTTACCATCTGTTCCCTGACTTAAGTATAGTTTTTGAGAAAAGGAAGTAGTAATAATTAGTGTTAAAATAATTGTTAAATAAAATATTCTAGAAAGCTTTAACATAATGTTTGCAATTTTTAACTGCTTCTCAAACGATGAAATTAAGGAACAAAATTATATAGAATAAAAGTAATTGTATTAGAAAATATGAAGAAAAGTTTTTAAGACTTGAATGTTATGTGTTGTTTATTTGTTTAAACGCAGAGTCGCAGAAACGCAGAGAAAAAAGTAATTAATAAATCAACGTTATTCAACTGAGGACTGCTGACTGCCGACTTGTTGATTTGTTTATATTTTCACGCAAAGACGCAAAGAACGCAAAGGAAAAAGTAATCAAAAAAGAAAAAGTCAATATAACGATAAGATGATGATGAAATAACTAAAAAAAAGTCAACCCTATTCAGGCAAGCACAGTTATTCAACTGAAGACTGGGGACTGGTAATTTGTTTATAGGTCAAAAGGACAACGTTATTCAGATAAGCACAGATTGCCACGGAATTATTTTGACAGGTATCAGTTAGTAGTAAAAAATTAATACATTATTTTTATTAGGATACTTCCTTGCAAAAACGAATTTTGTGATTGTTTAGTTAACAACAAAATAACAAAAGAATAAAAAGCAAAAATCCCTTAAAGATTAAACCATAACATGCTTTCTCGTAATTTCTTTGGTAATCAATAAAAACTTAAAACTAAAGACTGAAAATTCAAAACTATTAATCTAAATTTCGGTTTTTTAATGTGTAGATTTATCAATTCTTAAAGACTATTATTATGAATAATGAAGTACTAAAACTGTGGCCTGAGCTTAAATGGATAGGCAATGAAGATTTGAGAGAAAAGGTTGCTAAAACTTGGGAGATTGCTCTTGAAAAAAGCGTTTTATCACCTGATGACCTTAATAAAATTCCTTTTACATTACTTTGTGGTCCCGATTTAAAAGTTACTTTTATGGATCACAAAAGGGCAGTAGTCCACATTGCTAGAGATAGTGGTAATAAAATGAACGAATTTTTTAAAGATGAACTTCCTGTAAACATGGATGTTCTTATTGCAGGAGCTATACTTGCCGATGTTGGTAAATTATTGGAATATGTTCTAAATGAAGAAGGTAAAGCTGTTCAAGGGACTTATGGAAAATATTTACGTCATCCTTTCTCCGGTGTTTCACTTGCAGAGGAATGTAATGTTCCAGCCGAAGTATGTCATATTATTGCAACTCATGCAGGTGAAGGAAATATGGTAAAAAGATCAACAGAAGCTTATGTTGTTCATCATGCTGATTTTATGACATTTCTGCCTTTTAAAGACGGTTTGAAAATTGAAAAATAATTTTAATATTTAATAAAAATAAAAAAGAAAATATCGTGAATTTAATAGAAAAAATATTAGCAAATCATTCAAAATTTGATAAAGTAAAACCCGGAGACATCATTGATATAGAAATTGATACAAGGGCAGCACGTGATTTTGGCGGTGCCAATGTTGTAAAAAATATGAAAGACAATAATTTGACTCTTGATGATGTGTCAAAAACATTTTTTACATTTGATTGCAATCCAACAGGTTCTGATCAAAAATATGCTGTAAACCAACAAATTTGCAGAGTGTATGCTCGTGAAAATGGAATAAAAGTTTATGATCTTGAAAATGGAATTGGAACTCATACATTGATACATGATGGCTTATCTTATTCTGGTACAACTGCTGTTACAACAGATTCTCATGCCAATATACTTGGTGCTGTGGGTGCTTTCGGACAGGGAATGGGTGATAAAGATATTGCAGTTTCGTGGAACAAAGGCAAGGTATGGTTTAAAGTTCCCGAATCGGTAAAAATATACTTAAATGGTAAACGACCTGACGGCATTACTGCAAAAGATGTTGTCCTAAATCTTCTTGCTGAATTCGGATCAAATACTTTACTTGGTAAATCCGTAGAAATTTATGGAGAAGAAGTTGACAAATTTACTCTTGACGAAAGAATTACAATTTCTTCAATGGGTACAGAAATGGGAGCAATAATACTCTTGTTTACACCTAATGAAGAAATATTAAAATATAGCTCGGAGAGAGCTGGAAAAAAAATTGAACTTGTAAAAGCTGATGCTGATGCAAAATATGATAAAATTTATAATCTTGATTTTAGTAAATTTGTAAAAAGAATTTCACGCCCCGGCAAACCTCATGATGCTATTTCTTTTGATGGATTAACAAAAATAAAAATTGATTCAGGTTTTATTGGTAGTTGTACTAACGGTAGGTTAGAAGACATGAAAGCCGTTGCAGAAGTGTTAAAAGGTAAAAAAATAGCACCCGGAGTAGTATTAAAAATTGTTCCTGCAACCAATGAAGTTTGGGATCAATGTCTTAAAGAAGGTATTATAAAAATATTTAAAGATTCAGGAGCATTATTGTCAAATGCTGGTTGTGCAGGATGTGCAGCCGGACAAGTAGGGCAAAATGGTGAAGGTGAAATTACGGTAAGCACTGGAAATAGAAACTTTCCCGGCAAACAAGGAAAAGGAGAGGTTTACCTTTCTTCACCTGCGGTTGTTGCTGCTTCTACTGTTGCAGGTTTTATAACAACAGAAGAAAATATTCCCGATAATCCTGAAACTTTTTCTTTTGCGAGAAAAGAACACAATATTATCGATAAAAAAAAGAAGAGCAAATCAGAAAGTGAAAAAGCTGTTGAAATAAGCGGAAGAGTTTGGTTTATAAAAATGGATGATATTGATACTGATATGATTTTTCATAATAAATATTTATCAATAACCGATATTGATGAAATGGGTCAATACACATTTGATAATCTTGAAGGATATAAAGATTTTGCTAAAAAAGCCAAAGCAGGAGATATTATTGTTACTCAGAAAAACTTTGGTAGCGGAAGTTCACGCCAACAAGCGGTTGATTGTTTTAAATCCATAGGTGTTCAAGCTATTATTGCCGAGTCTTTTGGTTCTATTTATGAAAGAAATGCCATAAATGCCGCTTTCCCTATTTTAACCTATGACAATATTGATGAATTGGAATTAAAAACAGGAGATGAGATAAAAGTGAATTTCGAAAAAGGAATAATTGTAAATTTAAAAAATGCTAAATCCATTGACATTGAAAAGTTTTCGGAAGTTCAAATGGATATTTACCAAAATGACGGTTTGTTTTAAATTTGATTTAAGTATTTTTGTTCTAAACTTTATTAATTAAAATATTATGGATTATAAACAATTTTACATTGAACTCGGAAGGTTAATTTATGCTATTGCTAAAAGTGATGGTGAAGTACAGAAAGAAGAGGTAAGTATTTTTAAAAAAATTCTAAATGAGGAATTACTTCCTTTAGAAGATGCTACTGATGAATTTGGTACAGACAGTGCATTTTATACTGAATTCGAATTTGAGAATCTTAGTGAAAGAGATGCAACGGTTAACGAAACTTTTGTGTCTTTTATTAAATTTTTGAAATCAAACAAAAAAGATGTAACTGAAGAAATAAAACAAGTTTGTTTGAATTCTGTAATAAAAGTTGCCGATGCTTTTGCCGGAATTGAAAAATCCGAGCAGTATTTTATTGATAAATTAAAGAAAGAATTAGACGAGCTTTA
>JAYEOP010000036.1 GCA_034723125.1 Bacteroidota bacterium
CACCGAATAAACAACTTAATGACAATTAAATGACAGCGAAGCAAATGACCACTAAATGACTATTGAAACAAATAACCAAATAACCAAATAACCAAATAACCAAATAAACAGATAAACAAATCCTCCTTCGCTAAAGCTACGGAGGAGAATCTAAACAATTCCTCAAAATCACTTACAGCTCATATCTTAGATAATCAAGCATCATTGGTATTTCTTTAATATTTACTCCTTGTTTTGCAAGGTAATTTTTATCAGCAAACAATACTTTTAGAAATTCTTTAAGGTTGTTATCTTTTTGGAGGATACTTCTTTTATAAAAATCAATTGCATTTTTCATTTTTCCATTGCACCATTCAATATGCCCGAGATTTATCAAATCAAATTTTGTAATTTCGTTTTCAGGAATTTTTTCGTAATATTTTTTTGCTTCAGGAAGTTTGCTTTGAGCAAAATAACACCATGCTATTGGTCTGAGTATTTTTGTATTGTCGGGTGCAAGATATTCAACTTTAAAATAATGTTTTAGTGCTTTTTCATAATTATCTAAGGAAAGATAGGAGTGCCCAAGATATGCTTGAATTGATAAGTTTTCAGGTTCAAGTTTTTCTGCTTCAAGGTAATATTTTAGAGCATCTTCATTATTTTTTAGTTGTCTTTGGCAAAAGGCAATTTTTTTAAGATTCCAGAAATGATTTTTGTCAAAGAGTTCAGCTTTTAGGTAGTAGTCAAGGGCGTTCTTGTAGTCTTGTAATTTTTGGTATGAATAAGCGGTTTTTTGAAACAGTTCATAGTTGCTTTCACCTTTTTTCTCAAGCTTAAAATAAATATCAATTGCTTCTTTGTAATGATCTTTTTCAAAATAATATTCGGCTATTCGTCTGATAATTGCATCATCTTTTATTAATTCATTGAAAAAGAAAGAATTATGGATGTCGAGTTTTAGGTTAAAAATATCATAGAACTGATTTTTTTCAGGAAATAGTTTGTAAAATCTGTAAAGATCTTGAATGTATTGAGTGAAAATTATTTTGCTTTCAGATTTTTTATCAAGTTTCGTATCTTCTTCTTCAAGTTCTTTTAAGCCTTGCATTTCAGCAATAAACAGTTCGAGCATCATGGCCTTTTGTTGAGCAGGCATGTTTTTATAATTCAAAATAAAAGAATATTTATCTGAATTGCAGATAAATGGAATGCTTTTTAAAGTTTTTAGTAGTTTGCTTACCTCATTTTCAGGTTCATCTTTTAATTCTGTTTTAATAGTTTTATTTTCAGGATAAAATGGAACAAACCAATTGTGCATATCATTGAAAAAAGGAAAATGTTTTAATTTGGAAAAAGCTCCCATAAAAATATCCGTTCCTTCCATTTGCATATTTGAAAATTCTTCAATCTTTTTGTAAAGTCCTTCAGAGTCTTCAAAGATTTTTCCCCAGTCAGGATTTTTATCTTCATCTTCGTTTTCTTTTGAAAGAATATTTTCAAGGTCAAGTTTCTCTGTAAGTTTTGGAGCGTTTTTCACTATCTCAGGAACAATTTCTTTTTCGAATTTCTTAGTGAATTTTTCAGTGTCTTTTGATTTAATCAGTTGAATAATAATTGATTCAAAATGTTCTTCGTATTCAGCTTTGTAAAAATTACGAATATTATCCATCAATTCAGGGTAAAGATGAAGACGATTATCGTGAAAATATAGGCTAATAACAAGTCCTGATAATGCTCGTTGCCATACTTGTTTTTCCTTATGTTCTACAAATTCAATAAGTAATTTTATTTTTTCTGTATCAAAACATGTTAGTGAACTAAATGTTAATGCTGTAACTATAAGACTTTTTTCCTGCCAAGGAAAACCATCAGCATCAATAATATTTTTTACAAGTTCAATGTCTGCTTCATAATATTTATTTGTAAGCCAAATCCTGTTAAAAATTGCATAAAGTTTTTCAAGCTGTTCACTTTGTTTTTGATTATCATTTGTAGTTTCACCAATTTCACTTTGCATAAGTAATTCATCAAGTTCAATATTTGATGTAAGTTCATTTACAATTTTTCCTGCTTCTTCTTTTGTAAAATGTATGTTGCTAAAGTTTTTCCTTTTGTTTAAGAGAGTCATTTCATGACTGTTAAAAAGAACATTTTGTTTAACTACATCAGCAAGACTTAATGTTGAAAGTAATAATTTTTTATAAATTTCAGGTCTTTCATTATCTTCTATGCCTTCTACCGTATGACTTAAAATTTGTTTATAAGTTGATATATTTTTATTCAATTGGTTTGATAAATCTGAATTTGGATTAATATCCAATAGTTGTTTTATTAATCTCAAGGAATCTAAAAGCTGTTTTTTTGATATTAATTTACAAATAATATCATGTTTTTGTTCAATCTCTTTTCTGTTCATAATTATTGATAGTAATAAAATTTGGGCTAATTTACAAAAAATCAAATGATTTTCAAAAATATATGTAAAAATTGTACCATTGGTATTTATTCATAATTTTATCTATCAAAATCATATTTCATTAAAAGCTTGTTGAAATTCTAAACAGATTTTTGTATCTAATGGATTATCAGTTGAAAAGACTGAAAATCTTTTCTTTTATCTATGAAAATGAATTTAATTATTAAACTTATTGAACTTATTTTTGTCAAAATGTCATTGTGAATTAGCTAATAATTAAAATGTTGAGATATTATTGAGCTTATTCAATGAAAAAAATATATTTTTGTTCAATAATTTAATAGAATAATTCATTACAACCGACTACATTATTAAAAAAAGAAACGAATGAAGAAGATAGTTTTAAGTATTTTTGTTGTTATTGCAATTTTTTTGCTTCAATCTTGTGAGAAAACAGAAGGCGAAGGAGGAACTGCAAGTATTATAGGAAAAGTTTTTGTAAAAGACTACAATTCTGAATTTACAACTTTAAAAGCAGAATATTATGCTCCTGATGAAGAAGTTTTTATAGTTTATGGCAATGATGTAGTTTATAACGATAATTTTAAAACTCATTATGACGGAACATATCTGTTTGAATATTTGAGAAAAGGTAAATACACAATATTTGTTTATTCAAAAGATTCAAGTGGTGTTTCACCTTCAGGAATTATTACTGTTGAAAAAGAAGTTAATATTACTGAGGAAGGACAAATTGTTGAAATTGAAGATATTATAATATTAAAATAATTTATTAATGAAAATATATTTTATAATATTTAGTATTTTACTTAGCATTTCTGTTAATGCTCAAAGCAAAAAAGAAATAAAGAAAAATGCTATTGAATCAACTACTGTTTGGAAGTATAATTATAAATCGGGAAAAGAGAAAAAGCAAAAAGAATCGGTACTGAAATTTGATAAAAATGGTAAGATAATAGAAAAAATAAAATATGATAAAAATACCGGTAAAATTAATAAGCATATTGTTTTTAAATATGACAGTAACGGAAATAAAATAAAAGAAACATCCTATTATCCTGATGGAAAAGTAAAAAAAGTTGCTAAATATACCTATAACGGGACATTAAAAACAGAGAAAAAAGTTTATGATGACAAGGGAAAATTAGTATCAAAGAAAAAATATATTTATACAATTAAAAAATAATAGAAGTTAAAAATAATTGGAAAACTTTAGGGAAATATTAAATGACTTTTCACCTACTACCTTAGATGAAATGGATAATGTGAAACTTATGAATCGCACTGATACTAAGTTTGTTTTTAATGTTGAACAGTTATTTTCTATTTTGGAAAAAGCAAAAGACTCCTACAAACTTTTGAAAATAAATAATGAAAACTACCTTGGATATGAAACATTATATTTCGATACAATTAATTTTGATATGTACAATGCCCATATTAATGGGAAACTAAATCGCTACAAAATACGACAAAGAAAATATCTTATTTCTGATTTAAACTTTCTTGAAATTAAATTTAAAAACAATAAAAGAAGAACAATAAAAAAGCGTCTTAAAATTAAATCAATAGAAACAGATATATCAAAAAAATCAAAAAAATTTATTGAAAATAATTCAACATTTTTTCCAGATTCCCTTGAAGCTAAATTGGAAAGTAATTTTTCAAGATTAACATTAGTTCATAAACAAAAGAAAGAACGAATAACAATAGATATAAATTTAAATTTTAAAAAAGAGAATGCTAAAATAGAATTACCATTTTTAGTTATTGCCGAAGTTAAACAGGACGGTTTTTCAACTCAATCAGATTTTATGCAAATATTACATCAAGAAAATGTTCAACCTATTGGGGTGAGTAAGTATGCTATTGGAACGTTATTGTTAAACAAAAATTTAAAATATAACAGATATAAAAATAGATTATTAACCTTAAAAAAAATTAGCCATGATAAATTTTATTCAGACGTTTTTGCTTGATGTTGAACTTTTCAATATTGACCTAATTGATGTTGAAGATTCTTTAGAGTTAGTTGCCCGATTCTTTTTCAACACATTGATAATTGTTATCATTGTACGATATATTTATTATCCGATATCCAAACGTAAAGATTACTTATTTACCTACACTTTGATTGCTACGGTTATTTTCCTTTTATGCTTTATGCTTGAGAATGTTAAACTTCAATTAGGATTTGCACTCGGATTATTTGCAATATTTGGAATTATTCGTTACAGAACACAGCAAATAAAAATTAAAGAAATGACTTATTTGTTCATAGTAATTGGTGTTTCTGTAATAAATGCACTTGCTAATAAAAAAATAAGTTATACTGAACTCCTATTTAGTAATGTTGCAATAATAACAGTTACTTATTTATTAGAAAAGAGAATGCTATTAAGACATGAATCACGTAAAGTTATTGATTATGAGAAAATTGATCTTATTAAACCTGAGAAAAGAAAAGAATTATTAGCAGACCTTGAAAACAGAACAGGATTAAAAATAAAAAGAATAGAGATAGGTAAAATCAATTTTTTAAGAGATATTGCAAGAATTAGATTGTATTATTATGAAGATGAAATAAATTATGCTGACGATGTTGATGATTATGATAATAGAGATGATGATGATGATTAAAATAAAATAAAATTTTGAAAACAAAAAACACATACACTAAAGTATTACTGATAATTACTATTGTTTTATTTAGTTTCAGTTCAAAACTCTTTTCACAAGAAAAAGACTTTTCTCTGTGGTCGGAAATACAATTTGAAGTTGAATTGATAGAGGATTTTAAATTTTGTATTTCTGAAGAATTTCGCTTTGATGAGAACATCTCAAGAATTGATAAATATTATACGAATTTAGGATTTAAATATAGAATTATTAAGCAAATTAGAGTAGCAGTTTATTATCGCTTTTTGCAAAAACAAGAATTAAATTCCTCTTATAGCAGTAGGAATAAATTTTTTAGCGATATTAAATTAGAAAAGGATATTAATCGTTTTGAAATTTCATTCAGGTCGCGTTATCAAACAAAATATACTGATTATTTTAGTAGTGAAAATGGAAATATCCCTGCAAATAAATGGCGTAATAAACTAAATATTGATTATGACATAAAAAATTCACCTATAAAACCCTTTTTATCATCCGAGATATTTTATCAAACAAATAATAATGAAGGAAATAGGATTGACGAACTTAGATTTAAAGCAGGGATGGATATTGGAATAAATGAACATCAGGAAATTGAATTTTCATATATTCTTTCAAAGGAAATAAATGTAAAAAACCCATTAACAAATAATATTTTTAGTGTAGAATATTCTTTTGCATTTTAAACTTATTAG
>JAYEOP010000037.1 GCA_034723125.1 Bacteroidota bacterium
TTTGGAATTTATTTGGAATTTGAATATTGAGTTTTGAAATTTATTTGTTATTTGGAAATTGAACTTTGGAATTTGATTTATTGAAGTTTGGAATTTAATATAACAAAATGACTACAAAAAAACACAAAATACTCATAACCGGAGGCGCGGGGTTCATAGGCTCTAACCTAACAGACCATTTCCTAAATCTCGGACATAATGTTGTTGTTCTTGATGACTTAAGTACTGGTTTTGAAAAAAATATTTCTCAACATTTTAATAATCCTGATTTTAAATTTATTAATGGTGATATAAGAAATTTAGAAACTTGTAAGGATGCAATAAAAGACTGTGATTATGTATTGCATGAAGCGGCACTCGGAAGTGTGCCTCGTTCAATTAAAGACCCTGCAAACACAAATTCAGTAAATATTGATGGTTTTTTAAATATGCTTATTGTTGCAAGAGATGAAGGTGTCAAACGATTTGTTTATGCAGCAAGTTCTTCTACTTACGGTGATTCTAAGAAATTACCAAAGGTTGAAAATGAAATAGGCAAACCACTTTCACCTTATGCAATTACCAAATACGTAAACGAACTTTATGCTGATGTGTTTGCAAAAACGTATAAAATGCAATGCATAGGTTTGCGGTATTTTAATGTTTTTGGAAAACGACAAGACCCAAATGGAGCTTATGCCGCAGTAATTCCATTATGGGTCAAAAAACTTATAAAACAAGAAAGTCCATTAATTAATGGAGATGGAAGTTACAGTAGGGATTTTACTTATATAGAAAATGTAATACAAGCAAACGAAAAGGCACTTTTTGCAACTGATAAAAATATACTAAAAGGGCAAAGAGAATATTATAATATTGATTTAGATAGTCATAAATACTATAAGGGTGGTGATTTCGACTCTGCTCAATCACCAAATTCAGGGAGGCTGAGCTTGAACACTGAGCAAAGTCGAAGTAAAAACGAAGCCCCCCGACAAGCATTTTCTTTCGCTGAGGTCTTCAACGTAGCTTACGGAGGTAACACAAATCTAATTGAACTTTTTGAAACCCTACGGGACAATCTTGCAAAACAGGATAAAAAAATAAAAGATATAAAAGCTGAATTTGGACCATTTAGAGCAGGAGATATTCCTCATAGCCAAGCAAGTATTAAAAAAGCAGAGATGATACTTGGATATATACCTCAGTTTGATGCAAAGGAAGGATTTAAAAAAGTGGCGGAGTGGTATTTTGAGAATTTGAAATAAACAGGTCCACGAATTACACCCCAGTACGGTCGTTTCCTGTTAAATATTCCTCGGAATTTCACAGGATAAACCTCCCTACGGGGCAGGCGAATTAGCACGAACTCCTCCTTTTAAAAAAAAATAATTAGTGAAAATTAGTTTACCCTGTAAGGTAGTGTATCAGGGCGTAATTAGCGGACACCAAAACAATACACAAGTTGTAGCATACACAAGCTGTAGTAAATGATGTTTCAAGTAGTATTACTCGATAATTTTTTTATGAAGTACAATAAAGTACCTAAAATAATAAGAACTGGTGAAGGTGAAACTATTGAGTTTAAACGTTTATGGAAAGATGAGCATTTAAAAACACTTTGTGCATTTGCAAATACTTCAGGTGGGAAAATGTTTCTTGGCATTGAAGATAATAAAGATATTGTAGGCATTGCAAACCTAAACGACCTTTTAGAAAACCTGCCAAATAAAATTGCAAACAATATAGGTGTTACGCCTGGGTTAAGTTCAATTGAGTTGACAGGAAAGTCTATCGTTCAAATTGAAATACATTATTCGTATGCACCTGTTTCTTATCATGGAAAGTTTTTTATAAGAAGTGGAAGTGTAACAAGGGAATTAAAAGGTGGTGAACTCAGTCAGTTTTTATTAAAGAAATTTGGCAAAACATGGGATGATATTCCTGTTGAGAACTTTCATGTTAATGAAATTGATGAGAAAACAATTGCTAAATTCAAAAGTCTGGCTAGTGATAGGATACCCGGCATACAAAATGAAAATAATACAGAAACTTTATTGAGAAAATTAAATTTGTATGATGGTGATTATTTAAAACGGGCAGCAGTTTTGCTTTTTGCTAAAAATCCACAGAAATATTTTATCCAATCACATTCAAAAATTGGCAAATTTCTTTCGGAGGTTGATATTCTTACCAGTGATATTATTGAAGGAAACCTTATTGATCAGGTGAATACAATTCTGGATGTATTGAAAATCAAATATCTTAAAAGTCATATTAGTTTTGAAGGAATCCACCGCAGAGAAAAACTTGAATACCCTTACGAAGCTTTAAAAGAAGCAATAATTAACGCTCTTATACATAGAGACTATACTAATACATCAAATTTGCAGATAAAAGTTTACGACAATAAAATTACGATGACAAACGGAGCATTACTGCCATCTGAAATCACAATCAAAAAATTAAAGCAATCACATGCATCTGTTCCTGCAAATCCATTAATTGCTGCCGTATTTTATAAAGCCGGTTTAATTGAGAACTGGGGCAGGGGAACTATAAATATAGTAAATGATTGTATAAATTATAAAATTCCTGAACCGGAGTTTAAATTTGACATGAATATTTTTTGGACAACTTTTTATAATAATGATACCGATAAGGTCACCGATAAGGTCACCGATAAGGTCACCGATAAGGTCACCGATAATCAAAGGATGATATTAAAATATATAGCTGATAATTCAATAATTACAACACAGAAATTAGCAGATTTGGTTGGTATCTCACAGCGAAAAATCAAAGAAAACATAGCAAGTTTAAAAGAAAAAAAACTGTTAATAAGGAAAGGTAATCCGAAAACCGGATATTGGAAAATTGTTGGTGAGTAGGTGTGTAAAAGTTGTTATTTAATTAAAAAAAAACTGCGAAAAACAGCACAATCCACGTTATCAGCGTTCCATTAAAACCACGTTCCATAAAAATAGAACACAGATAACACTGATTTAGCGGATTATCACAGATAAAAAAATAAATAATAGCGTAGATCAGCACAATCAGTGTCATCAGCGTTCCATCAAAAATAGAACACAAAGAACACCGAACACCGAACAAAGAACAACAAACAAAGAACAACAAACAACAAACAAAGAACAAATCACAAATCTCAAATAAATCTCAATATCCAAATCCCAATACCCAAACTCTGTATTTGCAAATGTTTGAATTTTGAATATTGAAAATTGGAAATTATTTGGAATTTGAATATTGAGTTTTGGAATTTAGTTAGAAATCCCAATAACCAAATCACAAATCACAAATAAATCTCAATATCCAAATCTCAATACCCAAACTCTGTATTTGCAAATGTTTGAATTTTGAATATTGAAAATTAAAATAGAAAATCCCAATAACCAAATCACAAATCTCAAATAAATCTCAATAGCCAAATCTCAATACCCAAACTATGTATCTGCAAAGTTTGGAGTTTGATTAGCAAATGTTTGAATTTTGAATATTGAAAATTGGAAATTATTTGGAATTTGAATATTGAGTTTTGAAATTTATTTGTTATTTGAAAATTGAACTTTGGAATTTAAAATAAAAAATCCCAATAAACAAATCACAAATCTTAAAAAACAACACAAAATACCAAATCATTTCTATAATGCACTATATTTGCGGTATAACAGAAACAAAATGCAGTGAACTACATTGAATTCAGAAATAAAATGTTCGACCTTGCCTTTTTTAATATCAATCAGGTATATGCGTGGCAACCCGATTTCGACCGTAACAACTTCAGCAGGTGGACAAAGAAAGGCTTACTTATTCATTTAAGACAAGGATATTACTCTTTTCCTGAATACATAGGCAAGCCGGACTATGCTTTCTATTTTGCCAACCGTATTTATCGTCCGTCATACATCAGTTTGCATACCGCTTTAACATTTTACGGTATCATTCCCGAAGCAGTAGTGCAAATAACCAGTGTCAGTTCGTTAAAAACCGCATTTTTTGCAAATGCTTTTGCCGAATATTCATACAAGACCATCAAGCCGGAACTCATGTTTGGATACGATATGAAACCATTGGCTGATGGGAGAATGATGCAGATAGCAAATCGGGAAAAAGCCCTGATAGACCTGCTTTACCTTTATCCCGCTTATAACTCGTTGCAAGAACTGGAAAACCTGCGATTAGACGAAAGTTTTCTTCACGAAGATCTTCACAAAGAACGGATGCAAAATTATACATTACGATTTAAAAACATAACTCTCGAACAAAGGGTTAAAAAGCTTTTTGTTACTTACGGACTATGATACAGCTTGATGCCATTAAAAACTTTTATCCTGCTTCTTTTGGCAACAATACTCTTCAAAAAAAGTATATGTTGAAGGAATACATTCAACTCATGATACTTGATTATTTATCCACAACTTCCCATATTCGTAAAATTACCTTTATCGGTGGAACAAGCATACGTTTGATTAAAGGAATTGACCGCTTCTCTGAAGACCTTGATTTTGACTGTAAAGCCTTTTCAAAAGATGAGTTTATAAAAATGACAGATAGCGTTTTACAGTTTCTTCATCACAATGGTTTACGTGCTGAGGTTAGAGACAGAAACAACCCACAACTTAAAGCATTCCGTAGGAATATTTATTTCCCTGAACTACTTTTGGAGTTGGGATTGTCAGGACATCGTGATGAACGGTTCCTTATCAAAGTAGAGAGTCAGGATCAGTTAGTACACTACAAACCTGAAATAGTAAACATAAAAGGTTGTGGCTTCTTTTTCCCGATGCCCGTCCCTTCCAATGCAGTGCTGTGTGCCATGAAGGTCTCGGCAATGTTCAACAGACAGAAAGGACGCGACTTTTACGATGCTATGTTTTTACTATCGCAGACCTTGCCTGACTTCACTTTCCTAAAAGAAAGATCAGGAATTTCCACTCTTGGAGAACTTAAACTAAAAGCATCAGGAATCTTTAAAAGTATTGACCTGAAAAATAAAATGAAAGATTTTGAACATTTACTTTTCAATAAAAATAACAGCACAAGAATACTTCATGCCCCGGAATTTTTTAATGAATTGTGAAAAATTTTATTAGCAAATGTTTGGAATTTGGAAATTGAAGTTTGGAATTTATTTGTTATTTGGAAATTGAAGTTTGGAATTTAAAATAGAAAATCCCAATAACCAAATCACAAATCTCAAATAAATCTCAATAAGCAAAGTACAATTCCCAAACAAAATACAGCTATGGTTTGAATATTGAAAATTGGAATTTATTTGTTATTTGGAAATTGAATTTTGGAAATTATTTGTTATTTGGAAATTGAACTTTGGAAATTATTTGTTATTTGGAAATTGAAGTTTGGAATTTAGTTGGAAATCTCAATCCCCAAACTCAGTATCTGCAAATATTTGAATTTTGATTATTGAGTTTTGGAATTTATTTGTTATTTGGAAATTGAATTTTGGAAATTATTTGGAATTTGGAAATTGAAGTTTGGAATTTAGTTAGAAATCCCAATAACCAAATCACAAATCTCAAATAAATCTCAATAAGCAAAAATCAATACCCAAACTATGTATCTGCAAATGTTTGAATTTTGAATATTGAAATTTGGAATTTATTTGTTATTTGGAAATTGAATTTTGGAAATTATTTGGAATTTGGAAATTGAACTTTGGAATTTAGTTAGAAATCCCAATAACCAAATCACAAATCTCAAATAAATCTCAATAA
>JAYEOP010000038.1 GCA_034723125.1 Bacteroidota bacterium
AAAATGAATTATTTTTGATGAGATTTTTACTTTTTGGAAATGAACTGATGCCTTTGCATCAGTGATTTGAGAAAAATAAAAATATCGCAAAAAGAAACATTTTTAATTTTGTAGAGTTTTCTAAGAGGCACTAAGTAGGAAGAAGGAGTTGGCAGTCGTGTAGTCAGCCTGTGCTTGCCTGAATAGTGTTGACTTTTTTTTGCCACGAATTCACGAATGAATTTTCTTTTTGCCACGAATGCACGAATGAATTTTCTTTTTGCCACGAATACACGAATGAATTTTCTTTTTGCCACGAATGCACGAATGAATTTTCTTTTGCCACGAATGCACGAATGAATTTTCTTTTTGCCACGAATGCACGAATGAACTTTTTTATTTGCCACGAATGCACGAATGAATTTTTATTTCTTGATAATTTTTTTTATAATTGCTCCTTCTTTATTTTTAATTTTTATAAAATAAATACCCTTTGGTAAATTTGAAATATCTATTTCTGTTTTATGATTATTTATCTTTCCTTTTATTTTTTTTGTAATAAATGTTTTACCTAAAATATTTATGAACTGAATTGAAACGTCTTCAGAATTTATTGTTTCAAAACTTATGTTTAACTTATTGTTTGCAGGATTGGGATAGATATTTAAATTGTCAATAATATTTGCATCTTCTATTGAACTAGTAATGTTAATTGTTTTAGTGGTTGAATCAAAGCCACATCCGTTTTCGGCAAGGAGTTTTACATCATAATCTCCTGTTGTTGTATAAATATGTACAGGGCTTGTGTTTATCGAATCATAATTCCCATCATTAAAATCCCAAATATAATTTACAGCATCGCTTGAAATATTTGTAAAACTAACCCTTGAATCATTTATTGAAAAGTTGAAATCTGCATCAGGAGGGGAGCTATTAATATAAGCTGTTATTTTTGTTCTGTTGCTTGAACATTCTGAGGTTTCAATTACCCAATCGTAGAAGAAATAGTAGTATCCGTTAAAACCCTGATCAGTGGCTGTTGTTTTGTGAATTGATAAAATACCTTCAATTTCTATGGGATATGTAATGCCTCCATTGTTTCTGTAAAAATTTGCAACGGGTTGACAACCAAGCTCCAAATTTGTGGCTGTTGGAATATCAAAATTAAGTGTTATAAGTTGTTCGCCATCGTTAATATACATTGTTGTGTCATCCAATATTGTTCCGTCATCTGCTTTAAGTTGTATAGTTCTATTACCATCACCGTCAGCATAAACCTTTACGGTTTTTAGTTTTACATCCTTAAAGCAATTGAATACTAAAGCATGATAATTAGTATTTGAATAATATCCTCCAGAAGAAAGGTTTTTATTCTCTATTCCTGTATGATGTTCAATTCCTCCAGTAACATCTTCGATATAATATTCGGTTGTTTGAGTTATTTGAGGTGTAATAAAAGTATCTCCTTCAAAAAGAACATTATTTGTAGATTCATTTTCGAACCATCTGAGAGTTCCTGTTCCTGAAGATAATAGAGTTACCTTGCCTGTTCCACAATTTGAACCATTTTTTGTAAATGGAACATTGGGTTTTGTTATTGTAATCAAATCATTTTTGATAATGCTATCACTACCATTACTATTAGTAGCAATTAATTTTACTGAATAAATTCCTTTTTTATCATAAATATGTGAAGGGTTTTGTAGCGTTGATGCTGTTCCGTCTCCAAATTTCCAAAGCCAAGAGGATGGATTGTTGAATGACATATCTGTAAAATTGATTGCTTGCTTACAGCTTTCGTTTTTGTCAATAATGAAATCACTGACCGGAGCCATATCGGGATTACTACATTGCCATGTTAGTTCAAATCCCGAATAAGTAAGCATTGGGTCGGTAGATTGTTTTATTGTAATTGCAGGACCTGTAGAACGAATTGTTCCACCTTCGGGTAATTGTGTTCCCGAGTATTTACCTATCAATGGACTTGCATCACTTGCTCCATCATAAATATAAATCCAATCGCAATCACATTCTCCTTCGTAATGAAATGAAACAAAATTTAAGGTTACCGATGAAGCATTTGGTGGAGCTATTGTTGCCACAGATTCAAGGTTACATGAATAATTTTCAGTGCCACCATCATCATACAGTCGTCCTGAACAATCTGTAAAAGTTATTGGCGTAGTTGTATTTGACATAAAATGAGGACACAAAATATTTGAATCAATAGTAATATAGGATTTTCTTGTAATCGAATCTGTACTGCATACACTTGAAGCGATTAATTGTACATCAAAAGAACCATAAGTAGTGTAAATGTGAACAGGATTTTTATCGTTACTTGTTTTTCCGTCTCCAAAGTCCCATGAATAGGAGGTAAAAGCATCTGATAGATTTGTGAATTTAACTGTAAATGGTACTGTGCAAGTGTCAGTTAATGGTGTATAAAATTTGCCTATTTTTCCTTTTGTGCCAACACCAACAGCATACCAAGCTTCAATTACGCTTTCCACTTCTTGAGAACATGCTCCGTAAAGGTCGGTTGCAGCTTGCATTGTTAATGTTCGTGCATCCAAAAATTCTGTACTTGGTATCATATAAACTGTTAATGACCTGAAAGCAATTTTAGAAGCTTTTTCAATTGTTATTCCTATTACATCAAAACTATCATTGTTATCGTTTACACCATTTCCACCAACAGAAAGTAGGTAATACCAATGATTCATAATGCTGTTATTTTTATGAACTCCTCCATTATCACCTGAACCAAAATAATAATTTTCTCCGTGATATGTATCCGGTTGTCCGTGTGATTTAGGATTTGACATTGAACGCATTGCATTGCCAATATCCTCACCAATTAACCAATTTGCCAGTGTAGGTTTAGCATAAAATTCAATTGTAGTTCCAAAAACATCACTAAATCCTTCGTTTAAAGCTCCTGATTCATAGGCATAAGTAAGCTTTGCAGTGTATGAAGTAAGTCCGTGGGTAATTTCATGAGCTGTAATATCAAGTGCAGTTAATGGACTCAATGAAGCATTACCATCACCGTAAGTCATAAAGTTCCCATTCCAAAAAGCATTTGCATAATCTTGCCCAGGTACTTGAGAATAGTGTACATAACTTCTGAGTTTTAAACCTTTGTTATCAATACTATTTCTTCCGAATTTATTCATATAAAAATCGTAGGTCATTTCTGTTCCCCAATGAGCATCTGTAGCTATTTCATCGTAATTACTGTTAAAGTTATTCCAGTCGTTATCGGTATCCACAAAATCAACTGCATTTCCATAATTATTGGATTTATTCATGTCATAAGTTTCAATTCCTTTGCCTCTGCCTGTTTCTCTTAAAATAAAACTGTCTTGAGCAATGCTGTCGGTTGTGATTGTTCGTGTTCCGCTGTATTTTGTATGTGCTGTGCCTTTGGAGTTGGCAGTGTGAATTATGTTTTCTTTAAAAAGCAGTTCGCCTGTACTTGCATCAATGTAATATTTTGAACGCGACATAGGTTCTTTTGCAAAAATATTAAATTTATATGCCAATCGTAATTTCCCACTTTTAAAATTTTTGTAAGGATTGATAAGTACAACTTCTCCTTTTGGATAATATGTTGCATTTTTATCTTCCATCAACTCTTTGAGTATGTCCTCCATTCCTTGAAATTCCCACACATAGCTTTTTGCATCCACAATGTTTAATGCTGTTTGAAGTGCTTCATCTTTGCTTAAACTTATTTGATTGCTAATTTCAATTTTGTCAAAAGCAAGACCATTACATGAAACAATTTTGTTGTTGTAAGAATGAACAATATAAATTGCATCTATAAGAGGATAACCCTTATATGTTTGTTGAAATTTATAGTGAACAAATCCAAGATTATCTTTTTCTTCATTAATTAATTTAAAGTTCAGCTCAGATTCAATATTATACTTTTGTTTTATCCAGTTTTCAAAACCATCCACAGCAACGCTTTGGTCGAGTTTCATAAATGCAGGGATGTTGGTTGTTTCATACATCATTACAATTGATACTTGCTTTGTAGGTGTAAGTTGTCCTGTATTTTGGGCTTGAATTAATAAGCTGTTTAAAAGGAGGAATGAGAAGAAATAAAGAGCTATTTTATTCATGAATTTAATTTTTTAGAAGTTTTAATAATAATTCAAATATAATTTAAAAAAGCA
This sequence comes from Bacteroidota bacterium, assembly GCA_034723125.1. Taxonomy (NCBI): domain Bacteria; kingdom Pseudomonadati; phylum Bacteroidota; species Bacteroidota bacterium. The sequence goes on from JAYEOP010000038.1 coordinate 4,167, forward strand.
ATAAAAATTTTAAAAATTTGATTTATTGGAAGATATAATTTATTTTCATAGCTAATGCAAAGAATTTTTTCATCGATTAAGGATAAAATCTAATTTGTTTTCAATATTTTATGGCGATTTAGGATAATACTATTCCAAATTATTTTTCAGTTTATTTTTATTTTTATTTATTTCAATTGCTAGTTCTAATAATTTTGTAATGAGTTCTTTTTGGGTAAAGCCATTAAGTTCAAATAATTTCGGATACATTGAGATATTGGTAAATCCGGGGATGGTATTTATTTCGTTAATTATTATTTTATCATTTGTCAGAAAAAAGTCAACTCTGCTCATTCCCTCACATTCAAGTGCTTTAAATGCTTTAATTGCTGTTTCCTGAAGTTTTTTAATAATTTTTTTGTTTAAATTTTTTGCAGGTGCATCAAGTCTTGTTCTGCTTTCAGAAGAATATTTTTCATGATAATCATAAAATTCAGTTACAATTTCACCAACAGGCGAGGCGGTAATTTCGTTGTTTCCAATTACTGCAATTTCTAATTCTCTGCCATCAATATATTCTTCAATAATTATTTTTTTATCAAATTCAAAGGCAAGTTTAATTGCTTTTTCTAATGATGAAATGTTTTCAGCTTTTGAAATTCCTACGGATGAGCCTGCATTAACAGGTTTTATAACAACAGTAGAGCCTAACTCTTTAAAAACATTTTTGAGGTCAATGCTATCAGATTCTCTAAAACACAAGTATTTTGCAATTTCAATTCCTGCATTTTTGAAAAGAATTTTAGCAATATCTTTATCCATTGCAGTAGAAGAACCAAGAATACCGGGACCTACAAAAGCGATATTTGACACTTCAAGAAATCCTTGGACACTACCGTCTTCACCATTAGGTCCATGCAATACGGGAAAAGCAACGTCAATTTCCGTAGTGCTTTTTGAATCTTTAAATTTGAATTTGTTTTCATCAAGAATCAAGGAAAGTTTCTTTGATTCATTTGTAACTATCTTTTGAGTAATAAATTCTGTTTCTGAAATATGAAACCAAGCTCCATTTTTATTTATGTAAATTAAGTATGCTTCAAACTTATCCTTGTCAAGATTTTTTAAAACATTTATTGTTGACATTAAGGAAACTTCATGTTCTGTAGATTTCCCGCCAAAAATTAAAGCTACTGTTGTTTTCATGATTATCTGTTAAATTGTTTATTTGTTTATTTGTTTATCTGTTTATTTGTTTATCTGTTTATTTGTTTATCTGTTTATCTGTTTATCTGTTTATTTGTTTATTTGTTTATTCATAATTCCTAACTTTAAGTACTTTAGGCATTTTTTTATATTTCTCGCAAAGACGCCCCAATACAGTCATTCTTCCTTATGGGGCAAGCAAAGAACGCAAAGAGAATTTTTATATCTGTTTATTCATAACTTTTAACTTTTATCTTTAAGTACTTTAGGCATTTTTTTATATTTCTCGCAAAGACGCCCCAATACAGTCATTCTTCCTTATGGGGC
>JAYEOP010000039.1:0-2055 GCA_034723125.1 Bacteroidota bacterium
TCTGTGGCTATTTTCATTTTTACAACTTTTAGGAGTGGAATCATTACTTATTTTCATCAGTTACAATCTTACCATCTTCAATTGTAATTACTCTTCGTGCTTTTTTTACAACCCTTTCATCATGAGTTGAAAAGATAAAAGTAATATTTTCTTCTTTATTCAGCCTTTCCATAATATCAAGCAAAGTTGCAGTTGACTTTGAATCAAGGTTAGCAGTAGGTTCATCTGCAAGAATGAATTTTGGTTTGGAAGCTAATGCCCTTGCAACCGCCACTCTTTGTTGTTGCCCACCTGATAGTTTATTTGGTCTTACCTTTTCTTTACCTTCAAGTCCAACAGATTTAATAAGTTCCATTACTCTTTCATTTCTTTCTTTTTTTGATTTTCCTTGAAGATGCATTACAAATTCCACATTTTCTCCTGCTGTAAGAACAGGAATAAGGTTGTAAGATTGAAATACAAATCCAATCTTTTTCATTCTGAAATCAATTTTTTTTCTTTGCGAAAGATTTGAAATATTTTCACCATCAATTATTATTTCACCATCAGTAGGATTATCGAGTCCTCCAATCATATTCAAAAAAGTTGTTTTTCCCGAACCTGAGGGTCCAACAATAGCAGTAAATTCTCCCTCTTTAATATTCAAATCTATTCCATTTACAGCATGTACAGGAATGCTTTCTTGGTCGTATATTTTGTGGACGTTTTTTGTTTCAATTATATTCATTTTTCTATATTTTTATTTTTAACAATAAAATTTTAATCAAATTATTCAGCTCTTAATGTTTCTGCAGGATTTAGTTTTAAGGCTTTAAAAGCCGGATACAATGCAGAGATAATTCCTGTTATTATTACAAAGAAGGTAATAGAAATAACATTTTCTAAATTTATAGAAGGATAAATTACCGTTGCAAATCCAATTTCTTCTAAACCTTCTCCCCAAAGGGATAAATCAATACCTGTTTTGGAGCTAAGCATTGAAGCAACAACCCCTATAACTATTCCAATAACCCCACCTGTTAATGACAGGAAAACCGTTTCCAGAATTATCATTGAAAATATTTTTAACTTGTTCATTCCCACTGCCATCAGCATTCCTAATTCACGCACACGTTCAAGAACAACCATTAACATTGTGTTGATAATGGCAAAGCATAAAGCAAAAAGAACAATTATTACAATGATGTACATATAAAGCTCCATCATTTCATCAAAAAGTCCCAGCTCAGGACTTATTTCTTTCCAGCTTTCCGTAAGCAATCCTTCGGGTGCAAAAGAAGAAATATTTTTTAATACTCCATCAATGTTTTTGTTATCGCTAAGATAAATTGCTATTTCGTGAGCATCACCATCGGATAATCCTGTAATATCGATAATGTCATTGTAATTTACAAAAATATGAGAACCATCATATCCTGTATTTGAAGTTTTATATATTCCTGCAATTCTAAAAGCCCCTTTAATAATATTGTTATCCATATCTTGAATTGTAATTACAATTTTATTTCTAACATCAACATCAAGCTTTTTAGCAAGTTTTTCTCCAATAATCACAGGGTTTTTGCTTACTCCTTCAAAGTATTTCCCTTTAATAATTTTGTCATAAATATCGGTAACATTTTTTTCATTTTCAGGATTAATACCTATAACTGACACTCCTGTACCTGATTCGGCAGAAGCAACCATTGAATTAATAATAATTCTTTTGCTTACACCTTTTACTTCTTCAATTTTCCTGATTTTTTTTGTTAGTAAATCAGCATTTTTGATGTAATAAGAAGTTTCATTATTTTCCTTAAATTTTTCTTTGTGAATCTGAATGTGTGAAATCTCTGTTTTTACTGCATTATCCAATCTTTGATTCATCCACCCGCTCATAAATGCCGTTGAAAAAACCCCGGTGGATAGTCCGATTGCAATTGCAATTATTACAACAGAACTCCTAAGCTTGTTCCTCCACACATTACGCCATGAAATTGACCATATCATAGTTTTAGTTTTTAATTTTTAAAAAAATTGTTTTAATGTTTTTATAATTCATTTTTGTCATTCTTT
>JAYEOP010000039.1:2155-5668 GCA_034723125.1 Bacteroidota bacterium
AAATATAATAAATAGGGTAAATTGCAATAAATAGTGTAATAATAAAAATTGTTATTGCTTGATTGTAAAAAACAATAGCATCCATTGAAAATTTCATTACAGGTTCAAAACCATATTCAAGCATAGCTTCAGCACCTTTTCCTTTTAAATGTATTGGATTTAAGTAATAAAAATAATTTAACGGAATGCTTGCACCAATACCTACAAATACCCCAATTAGACTAATAAAAAAGGTTTCAATTAGTAAAATAATTTTTAATTTATATTTTTGCATTCCTACAGCTATAATAACTCCGAATTCTCTTTTTCTTTCAGCCATCATCATCATTATTGTTGCTAAAATTCCAAAACCAATTACAAGATATAACATGCCTTTCATAAGAACACCACCTGCACGGTCACTATTGATTTGTTGAACTAAAGCAGGTTGTATTTCTGACCATGTCATTACTTCATAATCATCACTTAATTTGTAAGAAATATTATTTTTAATTTTATCAAGATTATCATAATCGTCAATCATAATTACATAAGAAGACAAAAGACCCTTGGCGGAATAAAAGTCTTGACATCTTTCAATATCAAGGTAAACAAGCATCTTATTAAATTCAGGATTAGGATGTTTTAATATTCCACGTATTGGGAATTTCCCTGCCGCACTTACTCCATGATATCCCTGCCCAATCATTACCAAAGTATCATTCACATTAAGTTTAAGATATTTAGCAAGACCCTGAGAAATAACTACACCTTCATCTCCTTGCTTAAGATAATTTCCTTTTTTCATCTTGTCTTTAACTGCTGTAACTTTGTTTTCATTTTCGGGTTCTATTCCAAGTACCATTACACCCTTAGTAATCGTTTCGGAAGAAGCAAGTGCAAAGGATTCAAGTCTTCTTGTGTAAAAGTCTATACCTTCAGTATTTTCAATTTTATCACCAATTGATTTGCCTGATTTAAACGCATTATTTAGTTTTTGTTCCTCCCAGTATCCCTTTTTATGAATTTGAATTGAGCCTGAATAAAATTTTACTGCAACATCAACCATATTTCCATAAGAGCCTTCTTGCATTGAACTCATATAGGCAGAAAGTAAAACACCAAAAAATATTGATGCTACCGTTATCAATGTTCTGCGTTTGTTTCTCCACAAGTTTCTCCATGCTAATTTTATATAATTTTTCATCTCATAAATTGTTTTGTACTAATTTACTAATGTTTAAAAATGTTTTTACCTTATCCTTTTCATATTTTGTTGTGAGAAAAAAGAATCATCAATTTTTTTATCAAATTCCATTTTTTTAATTTCAAGTATTGTTTTATGACCGTCCTTTTCAACAGGAATAATTTCAATTCTTGTAGGAATATTTCTATCACCCATTTGTTTTATTTCATAAGCTTTTTCAACATTCACAAGGTAACCGTCTTCATCAAAATATTTAGTACTCCATTGATTTAAACCATCTTTTGTAATCCATGTAATTATTTTTCCCCACACAACAGCAGCGTCAGGCTTGGGAGTAAGTTCAATTTTGTAACAAACTTTTTCTCTAACTTTAAAAACACCTAATAACTTATGTTCATAATCCACTACAATTGAAGATTCTTCAACAAGGTCATCATTTTTAAAATCCGAACCCATCCATGATTGCATCATCATTGAAGGAGGAATTTTTATCATTCTTTCTATTGACGGTATCCAATTCCACATTTCTTTATCTCTTTTCAAAAAAACTTGTCCTCTTTCTTTAACAGGCTCTGTGATGTAAATTAAAAAATAGTCTGAACCCTTTGACCATGTTTTCATTGAAATTGACCTTTCCCATGAAGGGCGAACAATAGTCATTTTCATTTCTCCGAAACTTGTTTTTCCTCTATGCTTTTGATCTGCTTTTATTATTATTTCAGTTGCAGTTTGTGCATAGGAACAAGCAAACAAACTAAATATAAGTGTTAATGTAAAAATGACTTTTTTCATGTTTTTATATTTTTAATTTTGTTGAAATTTATTTTCATTTGTGTAATTCTTTTAAATAATGAATACTGACCACGTTCGCTGTAGCTTTAGCGGTTGCGAAACAAGGAATTTTGAATAATGAAGTTTTAACTATCTGCAATAATACAGGATGTTTTTTTTATTTCAGTATTCGTTATTCCTTGTTCAGTATTCGATATTCTTTTCATGTGTTTTTATTATTTATTTATCATATATTTTTAAAATTCTTTTTTTAAGTTTTTCTATAGGAAAATATTCTGGTGCTGCCATGTAATCAACTCCCACACCATCAAGCACTGAGAAAAAGAAAAGCGTTTCTATTTCAGGATCTTCATAGTTGTTTCGTTCAAAATAATCAGTAAGCATGGAAGAAAAAGGTTGAATTTTTTCCATTAATTTATTTTTGACCAAATCAAACACATGGGGTTGAAATATTAAGCTAAAATACAATCTCCAGAAATGACCGTTTTTTTCTAAGCTTTCAAATGAAAAATTAATGTAATTTATTAATTCACTGTGCTGAAGTATTCCATCCTTATTTTCATCAAAATTTTCGAATAACTTATCAAAACCATCAAAAATTATTGTTTTCAATAATTCATCTTTACTTCTAAAATAATGATAAATCAAGCCTTTTGAAATATTAGCAGATTTTGCAATATTATTTATCGAGGTGGAATAAAACCCTTTTTCAGCAAAACTCTCCAATGCAGTATTCATAATTAACTGCTTCTTATTTCCCTTAATTTCACTATATAGTTCTTCTTTATTTGCTACCATCTTAATTTATCTATTGACTGAACGGTCGGTCAAAGATAAAGCAATCATTTTAAACAAGCAAATTTTTTTTATTATCTCTTTAGGGAGGGGCTAACACGCGGTAAATTTTATAGCCCCCTCCTTAATGCTTTTACAACGTAATTAATTGCAAAAGATGATTAGTTTATTTTTTGAAAAGTCCTTAGCATGTCTTCGACAAACGAAGTCTGTGGCTTTAATATTTTGGTTCTATGTTGATTTGAGTGGGGGGGATTAAAGCCACAGATTCACAGATTAAAATTAATTTACATGCATTATTCTAATAAAATATATGCAGAGCGATCATAAACTGCGTTTTGCTATACTGTGTAAACAATAAATATTCAATATGTTAAACATAGTGCCAAAGCTCTAATTATGACCAGTCGAAGTATATGTCCTTTAGTTCAGATATAACGGGATTTGGCGAAAATTCATTAATTAGTCCTTCTTAGAAAACTAAAGGAAAATTCTGCATATCCTCTGCTCATTCCTTTATCCCCTAAAGAAAATGCCATCACACTCAGTGAGTTGGATTTTCCCTTTTACAAGGGAATTTAAGGGGTACAGATAGGCAATTAATGAGTTTTCATATAAGCACTAATTACAAAAAGAGTAATTTTTTAATCTGTGAATCTGTCTTCGACAGACGTAGTCTTTACTTTTTGTATGTCTTCGACAGACGAAGTCTGTGGCAAATTTGATTACCCACTCAAATC
>JAYEOP010000040.1:0-1177 GCA_034723125.1 Bacteroidota bacterium
CTTTTATTCAACTTTTAATAGCCAAATTATACTTAACGACAGTATGTCTAATAACTCTAACCCCCCTTTAATTTTTGTCAAATATAAGGACATTTCTGCTTTGCTCAAAAAAAAATTTACTTTTTTAGGACAATAAAAAAAATAATAATGAATATTTTGCCATTATTTACCAAGTTTACCAAGAGGAGTATGAAATTTTTTTTATTTATTTTGGTTTTTGATATTTTTTGTTGTAGCTTTGTCATGTAGTTTTAGTATAATTAGAACCTCTTATTTGAAGTATACTCACTCTTTAATAGGAGGTTCTTTTTTAACTAATTTTACTTTTCTTTTTTCATCCGCAATTTTTTACTTCCACTAAGTTTTTTAATAAAATATATTACGGAAATATTTTGTTATCAGAAAAGATAATAAAGAAATAAGCAGTATTTTAAATCTGACTTTTATGTCTTTGTTTTATCTTTGTTGATACAATTTAAATAATATCAATGTCAAATATAAAACTTTTTGAAAGTAAGCAAATTCGTTCGGTTTGGAATGATGAAGATAAAAAATGGTATTTTGCTGTTTCTGATGTTACCGCAGTTTTGACGGATAGTACTAATCCTTCAGATTATTTAAAAAAAATCAGGAAACGAGACAAAGAACTTGCAAAAGGGTGGGGACAAATTGTCACCCCCCTTTTCATCGAAACAGCAGGTGGCAAGCAAAAGGTTAATTGTGCTAATGCAGAAGGACTTTTACGATTAATTCAATCAATTCCTTCACCAAAAGCTGAACCATTCAAAAGATGGCTTGCTAAAGTAGGATATGAAAGACTTGAAGAAATAGAAAATCCTGAATTAGCATCAAAACGGACAAGAGAGATTTATAAATCCAAAGGTTATTCAGATAAATGGATAGAAAAAAGAATGCGAAGTATCGCTATTCGTGATGAATTAACAGACGAATGGGAAAAACGAGGTGTAAAAGAACGAATTGAATATGCAATTTTAACAGCAGAAATATCTAAAGCTACATTTGGTCTAACTCCTTCTGAATACAGAGAAGTAAAAGGATTGAAAAGACAAAATCTTCGAGACCACATGACTGACCTTGAATTGATTTTTTCAATGCTTGGAGAAGCATCAACAACAAAAGTTGCAAGAGCTAAAGATACAAAAGGATTTATAGAAAA
>JAYEOP010000040.1:1277-2478 GCA_034723125.1 Bacteroidota bacterium
ATATATAGACTAAAGGACATCTTTTATTAGAATATTGCATATAAATTAATTTTAATCTGTGAATCTGTGGCAGTTTTTGTACTTTATATATTTTATGCTAAAAAAAACTAATCACTTACAATTAATTGTTACCTCCTTAGTAGTAGTGCCGTGTTTATTTGTAGCTTTAAAAACAAATTTTGACGATGGATAAACATCTTTATAGATTCTTATTGTATTCTCTTTTTTATCAAATGTTAAATAAAATGATTCAATGGATTTTCCATTTTCTGTTAATATTATTTTACTAATGTCATCAACATAAAGTATTTCTGCTAAAACATCAGCAAGGCAGTTTGCAGGTTTGTAAGGATTTTCTGTTGGTCGCAAAATATTTATTACAGGCTTTCGGAATGGAGAATTATAAATTACTGTTAATTGATCACTTGAAGAACCTGCTGAATTTGAAACTGTAACAACAACAGTTGTTTTATCTGATTGAAGTGATAATTTAAAATTTAATATTCCCGTTTTAGAATTAAAATCCAATGTTGTTACTTTTTTACCTGATGCGAGAACTGTTATTTGAGAAACTTTTTTAATGTTCCAAACTTGTGCTGTAAAATTTTGAATATTTTGTTCAGTTACATAAGGATTTTTTTGTGGTTTAGTTATTTTTACAACTGGTTTTTTTACAGGGATTACACATTTAATATTTACTACATCCGAGGCAAGTCCTGAACTGTTAGTTGCTGTAATCTCAAATTTTGATGTAGTTGCAACTTTTTTCTTTAGCGATAGCACTTTGTTATTAAAAGTAAATAAACTTGCAGGAATTGATTTGCCATTTTCTTTAACTGTAATCTGTGATTTTGAATCAATATTCAGAATTGTAGCTTTTATGTTAGCTTCGCAATTTCCGGTAGAAAAGAACTTAGAACTTGGCTGGGTAATAGTTACTTGTGGCTTGGGTTTAATTACACATTTTATAGTAACCACATCCGAAGCACTTCCGGCACTGTTAGTTGCTTTTATAAAAAACATAGATTCATCCGAAACATCTCTTTTAAATGAAAGCAACATTGTTTCAGCATTGTAACTAAACTCATTTTGCGAAAGCAGTTTTTTGTTTTCACTAACAGAAAGTTGAGATTTTGAATTTACATTCTTAATCTTTACCAACACATCAGCAACGCATTTCTCTGTTGAATAAACTTCTTTA
>JAYEOP010000040.1:2578-5663 GCA_034723125.1 Bacteroidota bacterium
GCTCAAAACCTGTGAATTCAAATTGTAAGAATATTTATTTTGAGAAATTACATTAGCATTTTCAGTAACTGTAATTTGGGATTTTGAATTAACATTTCGAATTGTTGCTTTTATGTTCGCTTTGCAATCTTCTGAAGAATAAAAAGTTGAAGTAGGTTTAGTAATTACAACTGTTGGTTTCAACTCAATTTTTTTTGTACACTTTATTAATACAGAAGCAGAAGCACTACCTGAACTATTAGTAGCTGTTATTTTAAATTCACTATCTTCACTAAGCTTTCTTTGGATTTGCAATAAATTTGTTGACGGAGAAAATTTGTAAGCAGAAGGAAGTAATGTAAAATTATCTTGAGTAACTTTTATGTTATTATTATCTTCAACATTTATAATTGTTGCTGTGATGTATGCATTACAATTAGCAGAAACATAAGGGTTTGTGCTGGGATTGTTAATTGTTACAACAGGCATTTTCTTAGCTTTTTTAACAGCAATAATTGTAACATCATCCGAAGCAGTTCCTGTTTCATTTGTTGCAGTTATTTTAAAAACAGAAGTATTTTTAATACTTTTATTTAATGTCAAAATGTGCCTTTCAGGATTAAAGTCATATAAATATTGCGAAAGTGTAACAGCATTTTCAGTAACACGGATATTATTTTTCGAATCAACATTTAAAACATCAGCAATAATATTTGCTTCAAACTTTTCGGTTCTAAATGGATTAACATAAGGTTTTGTTATTTTCACAAAAGGCTTTCTATTTTTACTTTTACACAAAAAAGTGATTCTTGCTTTTGCATATCCATATTTATTTGATGCTTTAATCACAAAAACACTTTCTCCTGAAAAAGCAGTATTTAATCTCAAATTTTTTGTTGATGAATTGTAATCAAATTTACTTGAGTTAAGTTGGCTTCCATTTAAACTAATGGAAACATCTTGTTTACTGTCAATATTGTATATTCTTGCAGAAATTCTCGCATTACAATCAGTTGTTTCCACAATTGAAGTGTTTGGTTGAACAACATTTATTTCAGGTTTCTTCCCTTTTCCTCTGCAATGAATACTAACTTCATCAAAATCACTTCCCATTTCATTGGTCGCCAAAATTTTAAAATTTGAGATTTTACTTATTGATTTACTAAACTCTAATTCCCCTGTTGATACATCAAAGGAAAATTCGGAAGACAAAAGATAGTTGCCGTTTTCACTTACTTTTATATTATTTTTATCGTAAATATTTTCAACTTTAGCTTTTACCAAAGCAAAACATTCTTCCGACAAATACGGATTTGAGTAAGGCTTTACAATTTTTACTATAGGTTTTTGTTTTTGAGGTGCTTGCTTACAATAAATTACTCTGACTTTTGAGCTACTTCCATAATCATTAGTTGCAGTAATTTTAAATGTTGTTGACTCTTTAATTTCCTTATGAATTGTAAGTCGTTTGTTTTTAGCAAAAAAATTATAATTACTTTTCTGTAACTTTCCTCCATTTGCAAAAACATCTATCTGTTCTTTAGTGTCAACATTCAAAACAGTTGCTATTATTTCAGTTTTACAATCAGGACTTTGATATGGAGTTTTTTTAGGTTGGTTTATAATTATTACAGGTTTTTTATTCTTTTCAACTATTACAGGCTTAGGTTTTGGAGTTTTACGTGTTTTATTAAAATAAAAAGTAAAGCCAAGATTTGTATAATGATAAATATCATTATCTCCTGTAAGTTCATTTTCATTTGTCCATTTTTGTCCATCAAGAATATCAGTACTTGTGAAAGAAATTTTATGTTCCAATGCTATTGATAACGAAGGTGTAATCATATAACCTAAGCCAATACCAAGATTAGTTGTAAAAGTATTTGCCTCAGCAGTAACACCATCAGCAAAAGTTTCATAATCATCATCAAGTAGTACATCAAGCTCATTAAGAATATCCTTCTTTTTATCGGCAGTTATTAAAGTATAATCATATTTTAAAGCATTAGAATTCAATTGATTTATGTAGGTAGTAAATTCAGTTACTCCAATTCCACCCCAAAAATAAAAAAGAATTCTTTTTTCTCTTCTCAGTTTATTAGCATAAAAAACAGCTTCGGCAGAAAGCTCTGAAATCTCTGTTCTATGATTACTAAAAACAAATCCGGGAGAAGAGCTGTAATCCATTTTGTTGTCAGTAATTCCATTCAAAGCAGTATTCTTCAATAATCCTTCAGATTTTATCCAATCTTGCCCGAAAGAAGTTCCGTTAAGCAACCTCCCACGAATTGAAACATTAAAAAATCCGTCCGTATCAGGATTTAAAAATCTTTGAAGAGTAAAACCATAGCCAAAGCCTGGCTCCCAGCGGACATCACTACATTCAAAAAGATGCCCGATGTTAAAACCAACACCCCATTTATATGAAGGGTAAACTGTTACATTTTGTGCTTTAATTTGAAAAGAGATAAGTACAATTAAAATACTTAAAAAGGATGTAATTTTTTTCATTGCTATCATTTATTTTAGGCTAACAAAAATATATAATTCAATTGTTCTTTTGTCTATTGATTTAAAAAATAAAACACACCGCAATCTCTCTACCTAACAGGCTTTAAACCAATCTTATAGCTTATTAACTCTAATTTTATTTACCCTTATTCCTTCTTTATTTTCATAGCAACTTCCTTTGACTCACCCTCCTGTCCCTCTCTGCAAGCAAAGAGGGATGATACATTTGTACATATTTCAACAATAATTTTTGAAAAATCATTTTTGTAAAAATACCTAATACTTGCAGTGAAAATTTTAACTTTACCGCTTACTCCTTCTTTATTTTTAGAGAAGGCAGGGATGAGTTTATAAAATATAAAGTTAAAATTTTAACTACTTAGCAAAAAGTTTCACAAATGCTTTCAAATAAACAAAAAGAAATACTTAGAGTACTTAAAGTGCCTAAAGTACTTAGAGTTATGTGTTACGGATAAACAAATTACCAGTCAGCAGTCAAATTCCGAATAAACAAATCACCAATTAAACAAATAAACAATTCTTACAACAACAACCCATAAAATCGTCATTGTGAGGGAGTGTTCTGACAAAAACA
>JAYEOP010000041.1 GCA_034723125.1 Bacteroidota bacterium
ATGAAGACTATGGCAGGACTGGGCAAAGGAAATTTTTTGCACATTACTAACGATGCTAAAGCAAAATCTATTTTAATAGAAGAAATAAAACTGAATTCTAAAATTGAAAATAAATAACTGCTCAATCTTATTTATTGGATTTATAAAATATTTATTTACATTTGTAACAATTAAATTAATAACAAAATGCAATCATATCTTTATATACCACGATATCTGCATCTTACAAAAGGGGTAACTATAGGTATAATGGAAATAAACACAATAGGGTTGCGTTTATTTACAAGTTGTAGGGCATTTAAAGAAACCAAAAAGTAAGAAGCAATGTATTTAGAAAATATAGAGATAGATGCAGTAAGAGCAGATGATGATCAATTTTGGAGAATTCATAGAATTCAGATGGTACTTGGTTATGCACAAGTACTTGCTGATATTGATAATAATGAAGAATATTACAAAAAATTAAATAGTGTCTATGAACATAAAGGCTTACTTTTTATTGATTGGAAAACAAAACCAACTAAAAAAGAGAAAGAATATTGGGATAAAGCATGGGAAAGTGTTGTTACGGATTATGAAGGCGATTTAATTGAACATACGGTAAACCATAAGGCAAAAGACAAATGGATAATATAAAAAAGGAGGGAAAAATGTTTAGCAATAAAAAAGATTTAATAAAAAGAATATCCGAAAAAAATGGAGATTTGGCAGAACTTTTTGAAAAATTTTTTAACACATTAACAGAAATCGCTACAGAAGTAGAACCCTTACAAATTGATCGTGATGCGTTGGAACAACAAATCAAAAATAGAAAAAAGAGAAATATTTATGAAGATCTAAATAATGCAATTGATCAAGTCACAGATAGAATTGGAGAAATAAATATAATTCCGGGCAAACCTGGAAGTTGTCATTCATTATGTGTAAGTAAATCATTCGGAAAATGGAATTCAAGAAAAGACGGTTTTAAAGGAATAGCTGAAAAAACTATTTCATATTGGTTAAACTGTAATATAAAAAATAAAGCAACTTTGATTTTTACATCTGCGTGGGATTCTATTGATTTTAATGAAAATTTTAGAACCACATTTGATGCACAAACAAGTAATTCGGATAAAACGGTTTGTGTTATTTTGGTAACAACAAGTGGTTTTTCAATACAATATTTGGGATAAAATAATTATATAAAAAAGGAATGTAAAATGACAAATAAAACAATTGATCAAATTAAAACCATTTGTAAAAAAGTGGGAACTAAGCTTATTCATATGTATAATCAAGGAAGTTCAGAGCAATTAATATTTCCTAATTATAGAACTGGTAATATTCGTATTAGCGAACAAGAAGCAAGGTTCTTATTTGCTAATGAAATAACAAAACAAACAAAATTGCATTATGCTATTGAAGTTCCAACTCAAAACCGATATTCTGATTTTTCAACTAAACCAATTGTTTATGATGAAAATACAAAAGGCGGTCGTTCTGGTGCAATTGATTTATCATTATACAATAAGAATACAGATCCAATTCCTGTTGCCAATATTGAATTTAAAAATGGTCAACCAAAACAATCTTCAATTACAAAAGATTTGTTGAAATTAGCTTACGAACCTCAAGAGATAGGAGTTTTTTTTCATATATTAGAAAATAGTAATAAAAACACTATAGATTCCCTTCTAAACAAAATCAATAATTCTATTTTGAAAATAACTAAATACAAGAATGATCAATTTTATTTATTCATAGTTATTTTAAAAAAGAAGACATGTTTTGAATATTTGGCAAACTTCAATAATAATAAAATTGGTGGAAATGACCTAATTCCAATAATATGAACCTTAAAATCCACAGAGGCACAAAAGAAATAGGCGGTTCGTGTGTAGAGGTATGGACTGACAAAACGAGAATATTAATTGATTTTGGTATGCCGTTAGTTAACAAAGATGGCACAGAATTTAACTTCTATAAATATAAAAAATTGTCAGTTAAAGAACTTATTGAAAAGAAAATTCTGCATGACATAAAAGGTCTTTATGAGCATGAAAAAGCAGAAATTGATGGAGTTGTTCTTTCGCATCCGCATCAAGATCATTATGGATTTATGAATTACATAAATAGTGATATTCCATTTTATCTTGGTGAAGCGACACACGAAATTATAAAAATTAGTAAAATATTTACACCTCAAAATGTTCATTTAGAAAACACAGAATATTTTAAAATGGAAAAAAAGTTTCAAATTGGCGATTTCACAATTACACCATTCCGAATGGATCATTCTGCTTTTGATTCTTATGCTTTTTTGATTGAAGCAGACGGAAAAAGTTTGTTTTATTCCGGTGATTTTCGTGGTCATGGAAGAGGAAAAAATTTCCTAAATTGGTTTACACATAATGCACCACAAAATGTAGATTATCTACTTCTCGAAGGTACAACTATTGGAAAAAAAGGTAAACCATTCAAAACAGAAGAAGAAATTCAAAAAGAACTAATCGAAGTTTTTAATCAGCCAAATAAAATAAATTTGGTCTGGACTTCCGGACAAAATATTGACAGATTGGTCTCAATATACAAAGCATGTAATAAAACAAATAAAATAATGGTTGTTGATGTTTATGTTGCAACGGTTTTGAAAAAGTTATCAAAATATGCTAGAATTCAATATCCATCTAATTCTTTTAAAAATTTGAAAGTAATGTTTCCATATTACGCAAGTGATAGATTGAGCAAGGAAGGAAATGTAAAAATATTGTATGAATTCAAGAAGTTAAAAATCGCAAAAAAAGATATAAGTAAAAAATCAAATGATATCGTAATGTTGGTTCGCCCATCTATGAAAGATGATTTGAAATTAATAACAAATATAGATGGTGGAAATTTAATTTATTCAATGTGGCTTGGTTATAAAAAGAAAGATTACACAAAAAATTTTCTAGATTATTTAGAATCCCGAAACTTTACAATCCACGATATTCATACAAGCGGACACGCGGATATAAGAACTTTGAAAAAATTAGTAAAATCAATAAAACCCAAAAACATAGTCCCAATTCATACATTTGAAGGAGATAAATATAAAGACATATTTAATGAACCAATTGTAGAATTAAAGGACGAAGAAATAAGACAAATATAATGACGAGATGAAGGAATATCAGCCCATAACACGTACTCATAAATAATAGCCGAAATAGTAGTAAATATGAGCATTGTAGCCTGCATAAAATTCAGTAGTAACTTGAAAATTTGGAGTTTTGAAATGCCAAACGCACCATATTTAAATCGCCAGACTGTCTAAAAACTATTAAAAAGCAATTATTTTAATAAGCCAACAAAATGTATGATTTTATAAAACAGCTATTTGGAGAATTACTGATTGGGTACAAATATCAATATTCGAGGTTATTAGACAAACTGTCGTTAGACTGTCTAAAAAAATCAACAATTTGTAGATAAAGATAATTTGCCACCAAAGGAATAATTTCTATTTTTATACTATGAAATTTATACAAGGAAAAGACAGAAGACAGGCATATATTTTTACAACATCACTAGAAGAGGCAATTCGAAAAACGCAACCTAAAAAAAGCAAATCATTTTTGAGCAAAGCAGAAATAGCTTTACATTTGACAAAAATTTAATCGGTGCTTAGGGTTATTAGACAGTCTGACGTTTTAGGGCATTTGGAGAAAGCAATTAAATACAAGAAACAGAGATATAAATATTATCTTTGTATTTTTAATTAAAGGAATAAAATATGAATTTTTGGAACATAGAAACTGAAAAGAAATTCTTTACTGAAGCAATGAAAAACTTTGCTTCACCAGAACAATTGTTTTATAAATTGACAGATGTGTATTTTGCATATGTTCCAAAAGGAAAAAGTGCAGAAGGTCAAACTTTACAAAGTAGAAATTCTCTGATTGGTCAATATACTGAAAAATGGTGTAAAGATTTTTTTCAACCTATTGCAAAAGAATTAGGTTTATTTGCAGTAAATAGTGTTGTTTGTCCTGAACTCGGATTAACAACCCAAAGTGATGCTGATTTAGCATTTTGCACAACAAATGAAACCTTACAAAAAGCAGAAAATATAAAATTGCTCTTTGAAATTAAAATGAGCATTGTAAACAATTATAAATTTGAGAATGACCAACTAAACTTAACTGGCGATTATAAAACTCATAAAGGTAATCCTTCAATCCTTCGTTCTGACTCTATGCTTAAAGCAATTGGGAAATCTATTAACATTAGAGTTCCTGAAACGGAATCAACGAAGATTCCAATAATAATTTTAGGAAACAGCCCAATAACAAAAAACTACTTAAAAAAAGTAGATTTTTTAAAAAAGGCTGGAATTATTCAAAGTTTTATATCTTTATACCCGAATCCAACAAATGATTTTATTGTAAACACGAAAGGTAAAGGTTTTCAGACTTTTAATGAGTATCAAAACTTAATCAATTACATTACAGAAGTAGTTAATTCCGATATGAATTTCTTTTCTTCAATGTTGCCTAAAAGAAAATTAGGACAAATAATAACCGTATCTGCAAAAGAAAAAGATGATGTTTCAAAAGCAGAAAAATTTTTAAGTTTAATTGGAGAATAAATTGGGAAAAATGAAAACTACATATAAAAGAAAAAAAGGAACAGAATCAAGTTCATTTGGAACAAATGGTAGAATAAATCACGATTCATCTAAATTTTATAATTCTAAATTATATAATAAATTAGCAAATAAAAAACAAGTTAACAAAGAGACAAATCTGATTCCAGAAAATATTCTAAATACAACAATATTGGGTTCGGCAGAAAATATGTCAATGATTCCTGATAATTCATTGCATTTAATGATTACATCACCACCCTACAATGTTTCAAAAGAATATGATGAAGACTTATCGTTAACTGAATATTTAGAAATGTTAAAAAATGTTTTTAATGAAACATATCGAGTTTTGCTTAATGGGGGGCGAGCGTGTATTAATGTTGCAAATCTTGGTAGAAAGCCCTACATCCCACTTTCAGACTATATTTCAAAAATGATGATTGATATTGGTTTTAATATGCGTGGAGAAATAATTTGGAATAAAGCGGCAAGTGCGAGTCCATCAACTGCTTGGGGAAGTTGGATGTCTGCTTCCAATCCAACATTAAGAGATATTCACGAATATATACTAGTGTTTTCAAAAGGAGATTACAAAAGAGACCGTAAGAAAAACGAAAAAGAGACAAAGCAAAACTCAATTTCGAGAGATGAGTTTATAGAATGGACAAAATCAATCTGGATTTTCAATGCAGAATCTGCAAGAAGAGTTGGACACCCAGCACCATTTCCGATTGACTTACCACATAGACTAATACAACTATATTCTTTTAAAACAGATATTATTTTAGACCCATTTATGGGTAGTGGAACAACTGGAATAGCAGCATTAAAAAGTGACAGAAAATATGTTGGATTTGAAATAAGTCAAGAATATATTGACTTAACAAAAAAGAGAACTGCACCTTTTGAAAATATGCTGAAACTTGACTGATGAAGGAAAAATGCACTACAACAATGTATATAAAAAATAGCCGAAATGGTAGTAGAATCAGGGTTTGTAGCCAGTTTGAA
>JAYEOP010000042.1 GCA_034723125.1 Bacteroidota bacterium
ATATTACGACAAATTATAAATAAGTAATCATTAAATAATTTACCATCTTCTATTTTTAAATCTCCCTTTCTTATTCTTATAAAAACAGCTATCATTCCTTGCTGAAAAACTTCAACAGCATCATCCTCACTCCCATTTTGCATTTTGACATACATTTTAACAGAATTAAATGATTTATCATGAACATATCTGATAACTTCATTATCTTTGTTTCTAAACCCCTCAATTATTTCATCAGTTGTTAATTTCATTTGCCTCTCTACTTATATATAACTTGAACTCAAAAATGTTATCAAAGTTTTTTATAATTATCAATTACGATTATCCCAGAAATGTTGCTACGAGTACAATACAAGAAATTTAAATTTTTTTTCATTTTCCCATTTTTTGAAAGCTAAAAATACAGAATTTTAACATTTTTTACGACTCAAAATTACCAATTAAATGCTAAATATTTTTGAGTTATTTTAAATTTCGTAAAATATATTAATAATGGAAAATTGAAAAGAGAAATAATCATTTACAAATCAAATCTCTTTTCAATCGTTTAAAATTTTATTTTTATTTTGATTAAGTAGTGTCTCTAAGTGTGTGAAAAAAAATTATTTTTTCACAACTTTAATAACTTCCTTTTTGTCTGCTAAAATTATTTCTACAAAATAAATTCCTTCACTACCTTCAATTTCAAAGCTAATTTTTTTCTTGTTTTTGAAATGTTGTTGCTTTGTTAATTTGCCCAAAATATCTCTAACCTTAATTTGAATATCTTGAGCATTTTCAAATAATTCTAAATTAACAATGGAGGTTGTTGGATTTGGATAGAACTTGATCTTTTTTATTATTGTTTCTGTAGTTCCATAGAAACTTGTGTTACGAAATAGTTCAGTTATAGGTCCATCAGCACTTATACCTGATATAAGAACGTCCTGAGCATTGTCATTATCTATATCAACAAAAAGGGCAACCCCAGCCAATACTCCTCTAAAAGGTAAGTTCTTAACTTCTGTAAAATTGAAATTTCCATTATTTTTATAAATATTTGCAAAACAGTAATTAGTAGTCTTTCCATGCGTAATTAAAATATCTTGTTTATTGTCATTATTTACATCTGCTATGGAAATAGAACTATGGAAAGCAGTTCCAAGATTTGCTACTTCGTTAAAATTGCCAGTCCCATCATTTTTATAAAGTTTAGCAATTCCATTTCCTGTAAGTAATAAATCTATATAACCATCATTATCCATATCCGCAAAAGCAACAGAACCAGAATATATACCATCAAAAACTGTTGCTATTGTGAAATTACCTGCTCCATCATTTTTATAAAGTTGAGTAATATTTTGCTCATTATTATTCTTTCCTGCAATTAAAACATCCTTATCATTGTCATTATCAATATCTGCAAAAGCAACTGAGCTATAAAACACTCCTTCAAATGCTGTTGTTAAGTCTTCAATATAATTACCATTTCCATCATTTTTGTATAGTTTTGCAATTCCTTTACCATCTTTCGATCCGGTAATTAAAAGATCCTTGTCATTGTCATTATCAATGTCCGAAAACTTCACAGAGCCAATACCAACTTCTGTAATGGATGATGCAATTTCGGTAAAATTACCATTCCCATCATTTTTGTATAGCTTTGAAGCTTTCTCATTTACAACTAAAACATCCATGTCGTTATCATTGTCAATATCTGCAAACTCTACAGTCGTACAACATCCTCCTATAAAAGGAGTGTCTTTTACTTCATGAAAATTACCATTACCATCATTTTTATAAATTATTGCAACTTGTGGCTCATAACCGTTATATCCTGTAATTATTAAATCCTGGTCATTATCATTATCTATATCGCAACAATCCAGAGAATTATATGCTACACCACAAAAAGAAGAGCTTTTTACTCTTGCAAATTTTCCACTGCCATCATTTATATACAGTTTTGTAATTAGATGTCCAAAATTATTAGTTCCTGCAATTAATAAATCTTTATCATTATCATTGTCAACATCTGCAAAAGCAAATGACTTGCTTTTAATCATGTTAAAAAGAATCTCATTAAGAATTTCTGTAAAATTTCCATTACCATCATTTTTATAAAGCACAGTAATTTCATTACCTTTAGAATCAAAGCCTGCTATCAAAAGGTCTTCATCATTGTCATTATCAATATCCTCAAAAGCCGTGAAAGCATAACAAACTCCTTTGAAAGAAGCAGTTTCTATAAAATTCCCGTTTCCATCATTTTTATAAAGTTTTGTTTTTGGTTTATCATAATTATTTTGTCCTGTAATTAATAAATCTTTGTCATTATCATTATCAAAATCATTAAAAGATATGAAAGTATTATAAAGTTCCTCAAAATTATTTGATGTTACTTCTGTAAAATTACCACTACCGTCATTTTTGTAAACTTTTGTAATATACACATTAACACCACTTCTGCCTGAAATAACAACATCCAAATCATTGTCATTGTCAACATCGGCAAAAGCAGAAGAACTACGATATACTCCGGTAAAAGGAACAGTAGTATCTTCTGTAAAATTACCGGAACCATCATTCTTATATAGCTTTGCTACTATAATATTTGAACTGCTACGACCTGTTATTAAAACATCTTGGTCATTATCGTTGTCAACGTCAGCAAAAGAAATTGAACCTTGCTTTGCATTAAAAAATGGAGTACCCACAACCATCGTAAAATTTCCATTACCATCATTTTTATAGAGCTTTGTAATTTCGTTTTCATCATTATCCTTTCCCTCTATCAAAATATCTTTATCACTATCATTGTCAACATCTGCAAAAGCAAATGTGATAACATGAATTCCTAAAAAAGGAATCTCTGTAAGTTCAGAAAAATTACCCTTACCGTCATTTTTATAAAACTTGGCATTTGATTTAAAATTGTTATTTCCAGTTAGTAATACATCTTTATCATTGTCGTTATCTATATCAATAAAAGCAACCTGACCGCAAGCTCCGTCAAAATCGGCTTTGTATTTTGATACTGATGCAAGCGGAAATATTTTCTCAAATTTTATTTCTTGTGCAGTTGAAAATTGAAAAGTAGCAAGGATTAAGATTATTAAAAGTTTCGTTTTCATGATATGAATTTTTAAAATAGTTTAATTAAATTTTTATTCTAATTATTACTTTTACAAATAAATTTTAAAAGCAATTTAACAGTCTTTATTTTGTTTGTACAATTTAAAGGCAAAAGGTAAGCATTTTCTTTAAATAAATTTTAAATTAATTCTGACAAAAGTAATATAACTGTGTAATGATAGTGATTACACGAAAAAATGATTTATTAAGGAAAAACAAAATTTTATTTTAAATTTTGTTGTTTTGTTGCAATTTTCTATTCGTCAACTTTTCTAATCTTGAATCCACTTTAAAAAGTAATGAGTGCAGGTTTTGAAAATCAGGAATTGCCCCATTCCCTAAAGGGAGTCCTGATTTTCAGCTACTTCCCCATTTAGTGATTGGGGTAGAAAGGAGCTGAAAATCATTTTAAGAATTTTTAGAGTGGACTCATTTATTGTTTGAGAAATTTCTCAATAAACACCTCATTACCCGATATTATTTTTAATATGTAAACCCCTTTTGGAATTTTATCTATATTTACCTCTATGTTTTTATTGTCATGATAGTTATTTTTGATTAGAACATTTCCATTCATATCAATAATATTAAGCTCAGTCTTTGAGGAGAGAGGAATCTTTAAATAAATTTTTTCACTTGCCGGATTTGGACAAACAGTTATTTCATCTACAGCTTTATTGTACTCAACTCCAACTATTTCTGATAATTTTCGTTTCCAAACCCCTCCTTGATATGTGCCTGCATAAAGATAATCATCTATGATTTCCATTGAATATATTGTTTTATACGCTAATCCATCACTAATATTTTTCCAGCTTTGTCCATAATCTGAAGAATAATATATTCCATAAAAATAAGTTCCTACAAAAATATCGGAGTCCTTTACAAGTATTTTCTTACATGTATTAATATTAAAAGTTGCATCAGCCTCCCAGTTATCTCCAAAATCATAGGATTTATAAAGCCCCCAATTAGAAGTTAAAATAAAAACTATTGAATCACATATAGCAAGATCAGCTATATCATCATTTGGCAGTCCATTGTTTTTAATGTTCCATGTAATTCCGTTATTTTCAGATATATAAACAGTATGTCCCCCTGCTATTAAAAAAGATCCTGTTTTAGCAATTGACACTATATCTAACATAGGTAAACCTAAGGAACCCCAGATTATCCCATAATCGTTTGTTACAAATAAACCAAAATCAAGACCGGCATAGATTGATTCATTATCATCCATCAATGTCCAAACAGTCCTCTTTGCTGTTAATCCATTGTTAGCCTCTTTCCAGTTATTCCCATTATTTGATGAGATAAAAATACCATTTTTCTTAGTACCGGCAATCACTTTATTTCCTAAAATTTCAAGTGAAAAAACAAATGAATCTTTCAAACCATTATTTACAGAAATCCAGTTATCTCCTCCATCACCACTTCTAAATATGCCAATTTGTGATGAAGCAAACAAATAACTATCATTGCTTTTAATACTATATACAAAATCGCATACAGGTCCGTTAGTTTTTTGCCATTGTGCATTAGCATACTGAACAATATTAAATAGCAACAACAACAATAATAATGATTTTTTCATGAGTTTAGGATTGTTCTAAAAAAGTAAAAGTTGAATCCCTGCCTGTCAGACAGGGATGATTAAAATAATTTTTATAATTTAGTAAATTTCTTATAAATCTTGTTGCTATTTGTTGAAAGTTCTACAAAATAAACACCAGGTTTTAATGCCTTAGTGTCAATTGAAACCAAATTATTCCCTTCAATATATTCAGCCAAATAGTTGTTATAATAAGTTTTATCCAATACATCAACAATTATTAATTTCTATTTTTTCAAATTCCTTATTGATGTCTAAAGATTCTTTTGAAGAATACTGATAACCTTCTATTAGTCTTTTCTCTATTAATTTGTTTTGGGATTTTTTGATGTAGTCATTTATCGCATTATTGATAAAGCCCTGAATATTCATGGTATATAAACTTATTTTTTTTTCAAGTTCATCCGATATTTGAAATTGTATAGTTCTCATTTGTATAATAATTTAATACAAAAGTACAGAAAAAAATTTAATAGAAACCTATTATTTTAAAAAAATCAAATTATTATATTGGAAATTTCAGGATTGGTAATTTGAATGCCGACTAAAAGCTAAAAACTAATCCTACGGACTTGCTTCGCTTCGAAAGTTAAAAAACAAAAACAGACTGTTGACTGAGGACTGTCTTTGACTGCCGACTGCTTACTGCCGACTGAGGACTGTCTTTGACTGCCGACTGCTTACTGCCGACTGAGGACTGTCTTTGACTGCCGACTGCTTACTGGCGACTGACTGTCTTTGACTGCCGACTGTTGCATCCTGAATCCTGCATCTCCTTTCCTGAAAAGCAAAAGTTTCATGAAATACAAAACAGGCGAAAATTATATTTGTATTTTTGTAAAAAAAATAAACAATGAAAAAATTCGGTATTTGCCATTTATCA
>JAYEOP010000043.1:0-2041 GCA_034723125.1 Bacteroidota bacterium
CATCCTGCAATCTTGCATCTTGCATCTTGCATCTTGCATCCTGTATCTTGCATCCTGCATCTTGTATCCTGCATCTTGTATCCTGCATCCCGCATCTTGCAATAAAGTCTTTTCTTGAAATAAATTCTCATATTCTCTCTTTCTATATTAATTTTGAAAATTATTTAATGAAATAAAAATAGAGTATAATGAAGGAAATCCGAATGGTTGATCTTAAAGGTCAGTATGAAAAGATAAAACAAGATATTGATGTTGAAATTAATAAAGTTATAAGTTCAACACAATTTATTAATGGAACTGCTGTAAAAGAATTTCAAAAAGACTTAGAAGCTTACCTTGGAATAAAACATGTAATTCCTTGTGCGAATGGCACTGATGCTCTTCAGGTGGCAATGATGGCTCTTGATCTTAAGCCGGGAGATGAAATTATAACTACTTCATTTACTTTTATTGCAACTGCGGAAGTTATTGCTTTACTTGGATTAACACCTGTTTTGGTTGATGTGGAACCTGGAACTTTTAATATTGACCCTAATGCTATTGAAAAAGCGATAACATCAAAAACCAAGGTAATTATTCCTGTGCATCTTTTTGGCCTGTGTGCAAATATGGATGCAATTATGAGTATTGCAAAAAAACATGATTTGAAAGTAATTGAAGATAATGCTCAGGCAATAGGTGGGGATTACATTTCGCAAGGCGGAGAAAAGAAAAAGTCAGGAACACTTGGAGATATTGGATGTACATCATTTTTCCCTTCAAAAAACCTTGGCTGTTATGGTGATGGTGGTGCAATCTTTACAAATAGTGATGTACTTGCTGAAAAAATGAGAATCATTGTAAATCATGGTATGAAGGTTCGTTATTATCACGATATTATTGGTGTAAACTCTAGGCTTGACAGTATTCAGGCTGCTGTTTTAAAAGTTAAACTTAAGCATCTTGATGAATACGTAATTGAAAGACAACGAGTTGCAGATTTTTATGATAATGCCTTTAAAAATTGTAGTTCAATACAGATTCCTGTAAGAGTAGATTATTCAACACATGTTTTTCATCAATATACATTAGTTACAAAAAATATTAACAGAGATGAGCTAAAAGAATATTTGGATTCAAAGAATGTTCCTGCAATGATTTATTATCCTGTTCCTTTGCATTTACAAAAAGCTTATCAAGACCCAAGATATAAAGAGGGTGATTTTCCTGTAACCGAGCATCTTTCAAATACTGTTATTTCATTGCCAATGCATACTGAACTTGATGAAGAGCAATTAAATTTTATTTGTAATGGTGTTTTAAGTTTTGTTGATTAATTTTTATTTTGCAATTTTATAAAGAAAAAAAACTATGAACAAAAAAAACTATTTTGCACACGAAACCGCAGTTATTGATGATGGTTGTTTTATTGAGGACGGTGCTAAAATTTGGCATTTTTCACACATAATGAAAAATTGTAAAATTGGAAAAAAATGTAACATCGGTCAAAATGTTGTTGTTTTTCCTGATGTAATTCTTGGAAAAAATGTAAAAGTACAGAATAATGTATCAATTTATACGGGAGTTACATGCGAAGATGATGTTTTTCTTGGACCTTCAATGGTTTTTACAAATATTACAAACCCGAGAAGTGCTGTTGTTAGAAAAGGAACTTATGAAAAAACAAAAGTAAAAAAAGGAGCATCAATAGGTGCTAATTCAACAATTGTTTGCGGAAATGATATTGGTAGATTTTCTTTCATTGGAGCAGGAGCGGTTATTACAAAAGAAGTACCTGATTATGCTCTTGTTGTAGGTAATCCTGCAAAGCAAATCGGATGGATGTCGGAATACGGACATCGATTGAAATTTGATGATAATGGTTTTGCAACATGTCCCGAAAGTGATGAAAAATATAAATTACAAGATTCAAAAGTGAGAAAACTGTAAACTTCGAGTTCTTAGCGTCTTAGCGAGAAACAAGAAAAATATCACGCCAAGCCGCAAAGAACGCCAAGAAAAAAGAAACAAGACTTTAACTATTCGTTTTTGCAAGAAACAC
>JAYEOP010000043.1:2141-5598 GCA_034723125.1 Bacteroidota bacterium
AAAAAGAAACAAAACCCAAGTAAGACATAAAAAATTTAGATATTTGCTACTTTTACTGGAGACATAAATTTGGATTTAAATGAATAAAACAAAATATAATTTTGGATTGATTGGAGCAGCGGGATACATTGCTCCACGCCACATGAAAGCAATAAAAGAAACCGATAATAATTTAATAGCTACACTTGATCCTTTTGACAGTGTTGGTATAATTGACAGCTATTTTCCCGAATCGGATTTTTTTATTGAGCCTGAACGATATGATCGCCATCTTGATAAATTAAGGAGAGAAGATAAACATAAGATTGATTACGTCTCAATTTGTTCTCCAAATTTCCTTCACGATTCTCATATTAGGTTAGCATTAAGAAATCAAGCTCATGCTATTTGTGAAAAGCCTGTAGTTCTGAATCCATGGAATGTTGAAGCATTAAAAGAAATTGAAAAGGAAAGTGGTAAAAATATTTATAATATTCTTCAATTGCGTTATCATTCTGCAATTACGACTTTGAAGAAAAAAGTTGAAAAAGATAATAGAAGTGAAAAATATGATATTGACTTAACCTATGTTACAGGTCGCGGAAGGTGGTATCACATGTCTTGGAAAGGTGATAAAACAAAATCAGGTGGGATAGCTACCAATATTGGAGTTCATTTTTATGATATGCTTGGATGGATATTTGGTGAACTGCAACAAAATATTGTTCATGTTTTGGAAGAAAATAGAGCCGCAGGATATTTAGAATTTGAAAAAGCACGTGTACGTTGGTTTTTAAGTCTTGAAATTGATGACATACCGAAACAAATCTGGCAAAAAGGTCAAAGAACATATCGTTCAATAAAAGTAGAAAATGAGGAAATAGAGTTTAGCGGTGGATTTACAGACCTTCACACACTTACGTATCAGGATATTTTAAATGGGAATGGCTGGAGAATGGATGATGCAAAAAAAAGTATTGAAATAGTTCATCACATAAGAAATGCTCAACCTAATAAAAGAATAGGAGAAAAACATCCATTTGTGAAATGAGAATGGACTAAGACTTAGTTTTTATCTTTGTCATTAAAAAAAACTTATTACATTTGCCACCAAAATTAAAACACTTTAAAATAAATAATAAAACTATTAAATTAAAACAATAAAAATATTGCAATGAAAAATATTTATGAAAGATTGCTAAGTAAAGAAACAAAATTGTCAATAATAGGATTGGGCTATGTTGGATTACCTATTGCAATTGAATTTGCAAAAAAAATATCAGTTGTCGGCTTTGATATTAAGGAAGATAGAATTGAAAAAATGAGAAATAAAATTGACCCAAGTAGTGAACTTCATTCAAAGGACTTTGAAGATTGTGATATTAATTATACATCTAAAATTGATGATTTAAAGGAAGCATCATTTCATATTGTTGCTGTTCCTACTCCAATTGATGATCACAATATGCCTGATCTTTCACCTGTGATATCTGCAACAAAAACTGTTGCAAAAGTTCTAAAAAAAGGAGACTATGTGGTTTATGAATCAACGGTTTATCCAGGAGCAACAGAAGAAGATTGTGTTCCTGTTCTTGAAAAGATTTCAGGATTAAAATTTAAAAAAGATTTTAAAGTAGGATATTCACCCGAAAGAATAAATCCAGGTGACAAAGTAAATACCTTAACAACTACAATGAAAATTGTGTCTGGTTGTGATAAAGAATCTCTTGAAATGGTATCCAAAGTTTATGAACTTGTTATTAAAGCAGGAGTACACCCTGCCCCAAATATAAAAGTTGCGGAAGCAGGAAAAATAATTGAAAATACTCAACGTGATGTAAATATTGCATTAATGAATGAACTTTCCATAATTTTTAATCGAATGGGAATAAATACTTTTGATGTGTTGGAAGCTGCAGGTACAAAATGGAATTTTTTAAAATTTTATCCGGGACTCGTTGGAGGTCATTGTATTGGAGTTGACCCATATTATTTGTCCTATAAAGCAAAAGAATATCGTTATCATCCACAAATAATTAATTCAGGTCGTTTTGTAAATGATTCTATGGGATTTTATGTTGCAAAGCAATTAGTGAAAAAGTTAATTGCTGCTGATAAAAGCATTAAAGCTTCAAGGGTATTAGTAATGGGTATTACTTTTAAGGAAGATGTATCTGATATTAGAAACTCAAAAGTTGCTGATGTTGTAAATGAACTGAAATCTTATGGCGTAAAAGTGGATGTTATTGACCCTGATGCTTCTTCTGAGGAAGTAAAAAAAGAATATGGGTTTCCTTTAATAAATTCTCCTTTTGATAATAATCCTAGTACAAAATATGATTCAATTGTTCTTGCTGTATCTCATAAAGAATACAAAGATATTGATGAACAAACATTTAAAAATATCTTAACAAAAGATGGGATTTTTGTTGATGTAAAAGGTATTTACAGAAATAAAATTAAGGAATTGAATTATTGGAGTTTGTAGAATGACTAAGGCTAAGACTAAGAACTAAGGCTAAGGTTAAGACTAAAAGGTATAGATATAAAATATGAGAGATTTTCGGAAATATGATATTTGGAATGATAGTATGGACTTAGTTGATAAAATTTAACAAGTTTACAAAAAAGAATAAGTGCACTAATAAAGAAAATTAGTGAAAAATAATGTTTTATTCTTGCCATAGTCTTAGTAAGAAAAAAAGTTCAATTAAGTTTGGTAATTAATAAAGAATGAGTAAATTTGCTACTCATTTAATAAGGGTATATAACATGGAAAGGAAAGAAGTGCAAAAAGTACATTAAAAATCACTTGTGTTAAGTCCTTTATTATCGGCACTTTGTAACGAACTCATGTAACTGAGGGGGCGAAGCTTTAAAGAAAATAATGATTCCAATACACGGATTACTGAATTCTTCAAAAGTATAGAAGTTTGAAATAATTAACAATGCTTGATACATTGATCACATCCAAAACAAGAATTAAACTTTTATTAAAGTTTTTTTTAAACTCAAACTCAAATTCGTATTTGCGTGCTTTGGAAAGTGAGTTTGGAGAGTCTTCAAATGCTATTAGATTGGAACTTAATCGCTTTGAAGATGCAGGCTTGTTAAAATCTAATTTTAGTGCAAATAAAAAAATATTTAATGCAAATACATCGCATCCGCTTTTTAATGACATACATAATATTTTGTTGAAATATATTGGACTTGATCATATAATTGATGAAGTAGTAATTAAACTTGGAAAAGTGAAGTTTGTATATCTTCTTGGTGATTTTGCTAAAGGAAAAGATGGAAAAATAATTGACTTGCTTTTTGTAGGTGAAAATATTGATAGAGATTTTTTATTAAAGTTAATTGACAAAGCTGAAAAACTTATTAAAAGAAAAATACGATTTTTACTTCTCGGAGAAGATGAATCTGAAAAATATATTAAAGAAATTGATAAATCAGAATTATTGCTTCTTTGGAAGGA
>JAYEOP010000044.1 GCA_034723125.1 Bacteroidota bacterium
GTCAAACAATAGAAATATTTTAAAAGTAATACGCAAAGTTGTTGATAACGGAAATACTGTTATCGTTGTTGAACACGATGCACAAACAATATTAAGTGCCGATTGGATTATTGATATTGGACCAAAAGCAGGAATTAATGGCGGAGAAGTACTTTTTAACGGAAGTGCTGAAAAGTTTTTAAAATCAAAATACAAATCCTTAACTAAAGATTATTTATCAGGTGAAAAACAAATTAAACTTAATTTTAAACAGAAAGAAAAAAAGTTTTTCAGTCTTAAAAATGCAGAAATAAATAACCTTAAAAATATTAATGTTGATTTTTATTACAATAATTTAAATTGTGTTACAGGTGTTTCCGGTGCAGGAAAATCAAGTTTAATAAATCAAACATTAATTCCATTAATCAATGATGAATATTTCAAACAAATTAATGCAAAAGGTAATCCCCAACTTCTTAATTATAATTTTACTAAAGCAATAATTGTAAATCAATCTCCAATAGGCAAAACAGTACGTAGCACACCTGCAACATACACAAAGTTGCATGATTTAATTCGTGATTTTTACGCAAAATTAGAGCAATCAAAGAAATTGGGATTTTCAAAAAGTACATTTTCCTACAACGTAAAAGGTGGTAGATGCGAAAAATGTCAAGGTGCAGGTAAGCTCGAAATTGGGATGCACTTTCTTGGAAAGGTAGAAACAACTTGTGATGTTTGCAATGGAAAGAGATACAATTCTGATATTTTAGAAGTTAAATATAAAAACAAAAATATTTCCGATATACTTGATATGTCGGTAAATGAAGCCTTGAACTTTTTTATTGGCGAAAGCAAAATTTCAAAAATATTGCAGATACTATCAGATATTGGCTTAGGATATTTACAACTTGGTCAATCGTCAAACACTCTTTCGGGAGGTGAAGCACAGAGAATAAAACTTGCAACAGAACTTGCAAAATCATCACAAACTAATACTCTTTTTATTTTTAGTGAGCCAACAACAGCATTGCATTTTTATGACATTCAAGTATTAATGAATGTTTTTGAAAAACTTTTGCAAAAAGGAAATACAATTATTTTAATTGAGCATAATGAAGATGTTATAAAAAATTCGCATCACATTATCGACCTTGGACCAAAGTCAGGTAATAAAGGTGGAGAACTTAATTTTTCAGCTTGTTTTAATGATTTCTTAAAATCTTCTAAATCCTTAACGGCAAATTTTTTAAAGCAAAAAATACAAGCAGTAAGTTTTGAAAAAACAATAGATAAAAGTAAGAAAAATATAATTTTAAAAGGAGTAAGCACAAATAACTTAAAAAATATTGATGTTGAAATACCTTATAATAAACATACTGTAATTACAGGGCGTTCGGGAAGTGGTAAAAGTAGTTTGGCTTTTGATACAATTTTTGTTGAAGCACAAAACCGATTTACCGAAAGTTTTCCTGCATATATTCGCCAGTTTGTTACACAAAATTCAAAGGCTAAATTCAATGAAATTAGTGGTTTAACTCCTGTTGTTGCATTAAAACAAAACAATAAAATTACTGACCCGCGTTCAACTCTTGGAACAATTACCGAAATTTACAACCATTATCGTTTACTTTTTTCACGCTTTGGCGTTGCTTTTTGTCCAATTTGTGGCAATAAAATTAATACAAATAAATGCGAAAAATGTAATACCACTTTTGTTGACACAAAAAAAGCATCATCCTATTCCTTTAACAACTCAGAAGGTGTTTGTGAAAATTGTAGCGGAATAGGTACTGTTTTAACATCAGACATTAATCTTTTAGTTGACGATTTTGAAAAATCATTTTTTGACGGAGCATTTAAAAAGCATAAATCTTTAAATTTTTATGCCGACATAAATGGTCAATACTTGGCAACTTTAAAAGAAGTAGGGAAAAAATATAATTTCGATTACACTTTGCCAATTAGTGAATTATCACAAGAAGCAATAAATTTAGCATTGTTTGGCAGTGGTAAAAATGAGTATAATGTTGAGTGGAAATTTAAAAGAAATAAAAGAGAGGGAACTCATAAGTTTAGAGGCAAATGGCTTGGCTTTATAAATTTAATTTTAGATGAGTATTACCAAAAACACGCAAATGGGAAAGGTGCTAACTTGTTACAGTTTTTAAAAGAGACTACTTGCACAAAATGTAATGGGCAAAAATTTAAGCAGGAAATACTTTCTGTAAAATTCAACGAAAAAAATATTGCCGAATTATCAGAAATGAGTGTGAGTGCAAGTTTACAATTTTTTAAAACCTTCATCAATAAAAATGGTGTAGAGATAAACACTGAATCTAAAAATCAATTATTCACAAATATAATTTCAAAATTAGAAGCTTTACAAAAATTCGGATTAAACTATTTAAGTATCAACAGGAAAACAACAACGCTTTCCGGTGGTGAGTTGCAAAGAGTATTGTTAAGCACAGTATTAAACGGTAGTTTAATAGGAATAACGTACATTCTGGACGAGCCAACAACAGGCTTGCACGCATCTGATGTGCAGTATTTAATTGAAAATATAAATCAATTAGTAGAAAATGGAAATACCATAATTACCGTTGAACATAACACAGAAATAATAAAAACTGCCGATAATATTATTGAAATTGGTCCTAAAGCAGGCATAGATGGTGGTGAAATTATTTCAACAGGAATTAGTAATATTTTAAAAATTGAAAAAGAATTTTTAGAATATTATAAACAGAACAAAGGCAATACAGTAGTTAAAAATGAAAATAAATTAGAAATAATTGCAGCAAAAGCAAACAATCTTAAAAATATTGATGTAGAAATAGAATTAAATAAAACAACGGTTATTACCGGTGTTTCGGGTAGTGGTAAAACAACTTTGATGCGTGATGTTTTATACAAATCCTTTAAAAATAAAAAAGCATTTAATTGTGATAATATCAAAATTGTAAATCATAATTCCGAAAGCTTAAGTGCAAATAATTCTTCCTTAAACAATTTAGCATTTCAAAATAGAATTATCTGGATTGACAAATCGGGAATAGATAAAAAAGCTCAAAGTACAACAGCTACTTTTATTGGAGTTTTTGATGAAATAAGAAAAATATTTGCATCTTCAAAACAGGCAAAAGAGAATAATTTTAAAGCTACCGATTTTTCATTTAACAACAAAACAGGACAATGTCCTGAATGTAAAGGC
The DNA here is from genome assembly GCA_034723125.1 of Bacteroidota bacterium. Taxonomy (NCBI): domain Bacteria; kingdom Pseudomonadati; phylum Bacteroidota; species Bacteroidota bacterium. Next base: position 3,197 of record JAYEOP010000044.1, read on the forward strand.
TTAGGAGAAATAAAAGTAAGCTTAGATTTTATTAGCGATATAAGTTCCGTTTGTGAAAGTTGCGGAGGAAAACGATATAAAAAAGAAATATTGCAAGTAAAATATAAAGGCAAAAGCATTTCAGATATTTTAGAAATGACAACAGCAGAAGCTTATGATTTTTTTGCTATGGATAAAAATCTAACTTCCATATTTAAGGTAATGTTAAACTTAGGTTTAGCGTATTTAAAATTAGGACAATCAACAAATAATTTATCGGGAGGTGAAGCACAAAGATTGAAACTTACCAAAGAGATTTTAAATAATAAAAAAACAAAAAATACACATAGCATTTATATTTTTGATGAGCCATCAAAAGGTTTGCAAATAAACGATTTACATTATTTGACAGATACTTTTAAATATCTTCAAAAGTTAGGAAATACAGTAATTTTTATTGAGCATAATCCTTACTTAATATTAACAGCCGATAATATTATTGACCTTGGACATGGTGGAGGTGAAATTGGCGGAGAGTTAATTTATCAAGGAAATTTGCAGGGTATTTTTAGCATTAGCGATTCTAAAACAGGAGTTTATTTGAAAAGTTTACTTATCTGTTAAACTATAATATCTTTGCCGAAATTTTTAAAATTTAATAATTATGAAAAATAAACTTATTACGTTTATAATATTACTTTTTATCTCTAATAATTTAGGAGCTAAACAAATAAGTGTTTTGTTTTTTGGCAACAGCATAACTGCATCAGGTATCCCCGAAACATTTCAGCAACTTGCACTAGAATCAGGTGATACGGTTTTTGTAGAACAACATTGGGGAGGTCAGATTTTACAAGAATATGTTCAAGATGTAGCTGCAATACAAATGACAAAGGATAAATTACAAGAACGTGATTGGGATTATGTTGTTCTTCAAGAAAATAGTCAGCTAAGTGGATTTTATCCCGGTTGGAATCAAGGTTACTTTGAGTATTATTCTTATGCTGCCGCTCAAACGCTTAACCAACTTATTAGAGAAAATAATAGTTGTGGAGAAACTATTTTTTTTATGACTTACGGTTATTTGGATGGTGATCAAATGAATTTTCCTGATGACACTTATGAAAAACAACAAACAAGAATAAAAAGAAATTATCTACTTTTAGCCGATAGCAATTCCTCAATGCTTGCTCCTGTTGGCTGGGCGTGGAGAAAAGTTAGAAGTGAAAAATCATGGGGAGATGAACTATATATGCCAGGCGATCATCATCCCGCTGAATTAGGTTCTTATCTTGCTTCTTGTGTTTTTTACGCAACAATTTTAGGGAAATCTCCAGCAGGTAATAAATTTATTGGAACTATTCCCCAAGATCGTGCTTTATATTTGCAATCAGTTGCAGGCTCAATCGTATTAACTGATAAAGTTGAATGGAACATAAATATCAATGTTCCTAATGCTTACTTTGATTTTGAAATAAATCAAAACAATAAAGTTAAGTTTACAACAGACATTTCTTCAAAGTATGTAGATTACCTTTGGTATTTTGGTGATGGAGATAGCAGTAGTAAAAAAGAGCCCATTCATGAATATTCTTTGTCAGGTGATTTTATTGTAAATCACTTTGTAATGAATGAATGCTATGCAACAGATACAATGATTGATACAATTACAATTATCCCTTCTTCAATAAAAAATAATAATGACTCTGAGCTAATTTCAGTTTCACCCAATCCTTCTACAGGATTATTTTCAGTAAACTTTGGCAAGAGCAAAATTGATAAAATCCAAATTACAACAGTTGATGGAAAATTGATTTATCAAAAGCTGATAAAGGAAAATACTTGCACAATTAATCTTTCTGATTACAAAACAGGAATTTATTTGTTAAATGTTTTTACAAAAGGGCAAATAATAAGAAAATCATTGCTTGTAAGAAAATAGAGTCCGTTTTTGGTTTTTTTCTATATTGATTTGTGTGGGTAAAAAAAATTAGAGCCACAGACTTCGTCTGTCGAAGACAAGCTAAGTGTAATAGAAATCTGACTACGTCTGTCGAAGACAGATTCACAGATTAAAATTCATTAATTAGTGCCTCTGAGAAAAAAAAGAAAATTCTGCATATCCTCTGCTCATCCCTTTGTCCCCTATAAATGATGCCATCACACTCAGTGAGTTGGGTTTTCCCCTTTAGGGAATTTATGGGATACAGATAAGCAAATAATGAGTTTTCTTATAAGTACTAATTACAAAAAGAGTAATTTTGTAATCTGTGAATCTGTCTTTGACAGACGTAGTCTTTACTTTTTGCATGTCTTCGACAGACGAAGTCTGTGGCAAATTTGATTACCCACAGTATTTGACATAGAA
>JAYEOP010000045.1 GCA_034723125.1 Bacteroidota bacterium
CCCCTAAAATATAATTCAATTTATTGGCATATTTGAAATTTAATTGGTATTACTTGAGGGTTTTGTAATATTGTTAATCACATTTGATTATCATTAAATAATATATTCATAAATGACTTGATTTTGTTATAAGCATGTTCATTTTTTTGAATATAATATGAAGCACCAAATTTTAATGACTTAGATACAATGTTCATTTTCTCTTGAGCAGAAAAAAGTATAACTTTAATATCTTTATTAAATTTTTTGATTTTTTGTAATGTTTGAATACCGTTCATTCCATCCATTTCATAATCTAAAATTACAACATCAGGTGCCAACTTTATATTTTGAATACAATCCTCTCCTGAATTAAAAGATTTGATATTATTATAATTATCAATGTTTAGATTATATTTTAATAATTTATGATAAATAGGATCATCATCTACAACAAATATTAAAGGGTTTTTATTTAAAGTTTGATTTTTCATAATTTAATAAATCAATTTACAAGTATCTTTTTAGCTATTTTTATACCATTTGCCATTAATCATAAAATATACTAATTATCAGTCTTTTAAAGCAAATGGCAAACATATATACGTTCTTAAATAGAGATGGAATTTCCCATTGTTAGAATTTTTATTATTTTTCTAAAAAAATATTCCTATTTTTAGAGTAATTCCTTATCTTGTTTTTTTTTTAATACTATTCCATTTAATAGAAAAGAAATTATTATGTCAGCATTTAAAATTTTCATTGTAGAAGATGATATTATGTATGGTGAAATTTTGGAATTTAACCTGAAACTCAATCCTGATTATGAAATAGAAAGATTTACAACAGGAAAAGAAGTTCTTAAAAATCTTTACAAAAATCCATCAGCAATTTCACTTGATTATTCATTACCTGACATGACAGGACATGAAGTTTTAGAAAAAATACAAAAAAGTAATCCTGAAATCCCTGTGATTGTTGTGTCAGGACAAGAATCTGTTAACACAGCAGTTGATATGTTAAAAAAAGGAGCTTATGAATATATAGTAAAAGATGAAGATACTAAAGATAGGCTTTGGAATACATTAAACAAAATTCGCGAAAACACTAAGTTAAAACAAGAAATATCAGACCTAAAAGATGAGATAGGGAAAAAATATGAATTCAATAAAGTTATAAAAGGTAATAGCCCTCAAATTAAAAATGTATTTAAATTAATGGAAAAGGCTATAAAAACCAATATAACTATTTCACTTACAGGCGAAACAGGTACAGGAAAAGAAATTGTTGCAAAAGCTATACATTATAATTCCAAAAGAAGTAAAAAGCCATTTATTGCTTTTAATGTTTCTGCCGTTCATAATGACCTTATGGAGAGTGAACTTTTCGGACACGAAAAAGGAGCATTTACAGGAGCAAATTCAAGAAGAATTGGTAAGTTTGAAGAAGCAAGTAAAGGGACTATTTTTCTTGATGAAATTGCAGAAATGAATACTAATATGCAAACAAAGTTGTTACGTGTCATTCAAGAAAAAGAATTGACTAGAGTTGGTAGTAATTCTGTAATAAAAATTGATGCACGAATAATTGTGGCAACTCATAAAAACCTTGTTGATGAAGTTAAAAAGGGGAATTTTAGAGAAGATCTTTTCTTTAGACTTTTAGGACTTCCTATTGAAATACCTCCATTGCGTGATCGTGGTAATGATATTTTAATTCTTGCGAAACATTTTATTGATGATTTTTGTAAAGAGAATGAAATGGAAAAAATATCTATTTTACCAAAAGCTCAAGAAAAACTTATGAGTTATGCTTTCCCCGGTAACGTTAGAGAACTAAAAGCTATAATGGAACTTTCAGCAGTAATGAGCTCAAATACGAGCATTGAGGAAGATGATATATCCTTTAATTCAACAAGATCAATGTCTAATTTTATGCTTGAAGAAAATACTTTGAAAATCTATACAATTAAAATAATCAAGCATTATTTAAACAAATATGATAATAACATTTTGAAAGTTGCAGAAATATTAGATATTGGCAAATCAACTATTTACAGAATGCTAAAAAATAATGAAATCAAATAATTTTATTTAATTTCTAAAAATAAAAATATGCAAGAAGAAAAACTTTATAATCTCCTAAACTTAACAAACATGATTGGAACAGAAAAAGAATCTATCCAAGAATTTGTTAAAATATTTATAAAACTTGCTAATGAAACTTTAGAAGATATCAATTCAAATTTTGATAAAAAAAACTATGTTAAAGTTGGAGAATTGGCACATAAATTAAAAGCATCAATTGACATAATCGGTATAAGCTCACTTAAAAATAATATTCGAGAAATCGAAAATAATGGAAAAGAAGAAACAAATATTGATAAAATTCCAAATTTGATTGAAAAATTGAATGATGTTATTAATAAAACAATAGTTCAGTTAGAGAAAGACATACTTTAGGGGGGTTCTAATAATTCTTCATTACAAACCAAGAAATAAAATAGCCAAACCGCTCAACAAAATTGTTGCACCGGCAATAGCATGAGTATATTTTTCAAACTTTTTTAAAGGAAGGAAATTGATTCCAAAAAAGGCAAGTAAAACAATGCTTAGCATTGTAAGTATTGTTACAAATGAGAATACTGCAATAACTGTTATCAATCCTAAAGTATTACCCTCAGAAGCAGGATACACAACAATTGCAATTAAAGGTTCACAAGGTCCCAATACAAAGATTGTAAATAATATCCATGGTGTCAAATTTTTATTATGAGTATGATTATGCTCGTCTTCATGCGTGTGAGAATGGGCATGAATATGTCCTTTTTTATGTAAATGAATATGCTTGTGAGTTTTTTTATTATAAACTCTCCATAAGCCCCATAAGAAATAAATAAGCCCAAAAATTACAAATGCCCATGCCGCCAAATTACCTCTTAATCCTTCAATTCCATTTATTTTTGAAATTCCAAAACCAAGAGCAACTCCAATTAATGCTATTGCAATAGAACTTCCTACATGCCCAATACCACAAACAATTGTTATCCATGTGGTTTTTATCCATGACCATTTTCGTGCTTTTGATAAAACAATAAATGGCAAATAATGATCGGGTCCCATTAAAGTATGTAAAAATGCAATAGAAGCTACTGATAAACTTAATATTTTAATTTCTTCTGTCATTGTTTTTTTATTACAGCAAATATAAGAAATGTATTTATAGAACATCCCTATATTTATACTCCTTGCTAAACTCCTTTGTTCACCCTGTTAAATCCACTTTTTGGAAGGCTACGCTTTATTGAACAGGGTAAACTTCGCGGAAATAAACAAATAAATCAAATAAATTAATCCCTCAAGCAACGAACAGAGATGCCCAACTCCTCACTGTCGTAGTCTCTGCTTACATAGCTGTTATAGTAATACAGTAGCCGGTTCCAGGCATAATCGGCATCGTCCTCAGTCGCACTCCACCAGTAACCGCTGTTTCCAATACTGTAGAACACTCCATCCTCGTCACGGCAGCCACCCGGAAGGGCTGTAAAACCAGATGTGCCAAAATCTGAATCGTTTTCTAATCCTCCACCAGTCCATAAACCTGCATTACCTGCCAATTTGCTACCTTCGTCTGTGCCCCGCCCACCTGTATCATCAGCCTCTGCCTGTGACATGCCGAGTGTCATTTCCAATTCCTTCCACTCATCATCAGTTGGTAAATGCCAGCCAGTGGGGCAAACTTTCTTTGCCGTTTCCCAGTCGTATAGATAACCGTAAGTTTCTACATTTGCATCATTATTATCGTAAGCCCAATAGTTTCCGTTTGATGGTGCATAAGCGAGGTTCTCTGACATCCACCATTGTTCTCCAATTTTTATGGTTTTATATACCTTGCTATCACGGGAATCGGTAAAGGTTCTGGTTGTTTGACATCCCATCAAACCAAACCCCAACAAGAGTAGGACAATTAATTTAAACTTTTTGTGTCGCATTTTTGTCCTCCTTTTTTAATTGTTAATATTCATTTTATTTAACTGTTTTTGTTCAATGTTTCAAACTTGTAGGGTCTTGTACCAATTCTGACTAACGTTAAAATCAGTCGCTGATTTTCAATTGTTTCTAAAATTTCATTTTTTCTCACTTCTTTTCATTTTTTTTACCCACATTTTACGTTAGCAATAGGAATTAATCGGCTCCTCTGATGTGGGGAATGAACGCCAACGGTAAATTGTATGAATAGTTACCGATTACAGAAATCAAATTTTCAGTTCCAGAAAATCTTTGCTACGAGCTAAAATGTTTAATTTCAGCAAATTCACGGCAATTATTTATACATACTGTTAGCATTTGTTATTATTTCAATTCGTTAATTTCTTTTTCTGTTAATCCAGTGTATTTCATAATTTTCTCAATAGGTTCTTTGTCTTTTATCATTTCTTTTGCAATTTCAATCTTTCCTTTTTTAAGCCCTTTTATTTCTCCTTTTTCGAAATATGTATTTTTTATGTTAAATATATCTCGGTAAGCATTTACACTTGCTTCGTATTGTTTGTATTCGTCAGGTTTAAGTTTCGCAATTTCTGCTGTCTCAAAAAGTCTTAAAAATATTTTTTCTTTCAATTCAACAGGTATTCTGTCAAGTTTTGGCAAATTCTTTAAAACAAACATCCATTTGTCAAAGCCTGTTTCTAATTCTTTTTCAGACTTTTCAAACTTAGGCATTTCGAGATAAATGTAGTTTAACTTCTCGTAAAATACTGTTTTTGTTTCTTGTTCTGTAAGTTTTACATCGTGGCGATATTTATTTGGGTCGCTTTCTTCAAACACAAAGTCTAGAATACCTATTGTATAAACTGCTTTTAGTTCAAAATTCCAAAATCTGTCTTTGTTTCTTGCTTGCTCTTGAATTGGAAAGGTGGAATAATAAATTGTTCGGTCTTTGAAAAATTTTTGCTCTGCCTTTTGTATTTCCACAATAAATTGTTCACCTTTTTCATTCGTGCAATAAATATCAAATATTGCTCTTCTGTCGCCTACTGATATTGGTAATTTTTCATTTGGCAAATATGATAATTCGGTAATTTTTCCTTCTTGGTCTTTTAGCAGTTCATTCAAAAAATCCAATAATAAATCCTTATTGGGTTCTTCACCAAAAAGTCTCTTAAAGCCGTAGTCGGTAAATGGATTAATATATCTCTCTTTAAATTCTGTCATACTAAAAATTTCAATCAAATATACTAAAAATTTCAATCAAATGCAAAAATACAATTATTTTTCAATTCGCACAATCTTTTTTATTAATAAATGGTAACGTTTAAGCTATGCCCAGTAAGGGGTTGCGAAGCTCTGCCGTTTCAGTTTATATTTAATTTTCATTACTTGCATTTACTTTCAATTTATCACTAAAACCCTTATTGGGTATAGGTTTTGTGTGTGCCCTGCATAAGCAGTAGCTACACACTAACCATAAGCATTGTAAAAAATGCCAAAGGTACAAATTTATTTTATAAAAGTACATGGTTAGTGAGTAAATTTATTCCAGAGGGTGAGAGT
>JAYEOP010000046.1 GCA_034723125.1 Bacteroidota bacterium
CAACTTATTGAACAAGGTAAAATGAAAACTACTCCTTTAAAAGATTTTCTAAATGACTTATAAAGTAGATACTACTGATACTTTTAAAAGAGAAGCTAAACGATTAATTAAAAAATATCCTTCTCTTTCATCTAAAAACTAAATTACCAAACCCTAAAATCCATACTTAAATTTTCAATTCTTGAAGTAGGTACTTGCTTACCGCCTGAAAGTTCGCTTACTTGCTTTTGCACATATCTTTGAAGTTCGGAAAGCATTATTGTTCCATCACTGTTAAGGTCAGCCGCTTCGTCTTTTAAGCCATGTAGTAAACAATAAGTAAATAAGCCATTATTCCAATCCCTGCTTTCCATAGCGTACTCAGCACCTCCTGCACTTGAAATTACAGTTGCTCCAGTGCCACGCCTCAAATCAGAAAACATTTCTTTCATAAGTTCAGAAGTATTGTTTAATCCAACTCCTTCTTTTTGCCTTACTCCCACTCCTGCACTTCTAAAAGTTATTTTTCCACTTTCTGACTGAGAAGAAGAAGTACGTTCAACTTCATCTTTATCTAACTCACCCGAATGACAGGTATCCATAAAAAATATTTTTTTCAATGCTTTCAAACCATCCAAAAGGGCTTCAATATCTTCATAAACAATTCCTTTGCCTTTGGGATTTTCAAAATCCATATCATGTGTTGCGAAAAAATAATCAAGATTTTCATCCAATACTCCATGCCCTGCAATAAAAAGCAACACAATATCATCTCTTCCTGCTTGCTCCAAAAATTCCCTTGTCTTTTTTATGTTTGCTTCCGTTACCTGATCATTTGTTAATACTTTTACATAAATATTTTCATACAACTTATTCTTTGTCTGATAAATAGAAACTAAATCTTTTGCATCTTTTGCTGCAAAATTTAAATTAAACTCACTATCTATAAATTTTGATGTTCCAATTGAAACAATATATAAATTAGGTTTTGATTCGGGAGCTTTATAAAATACTTCAACGCTTTTCTTTAATGACTCTGCTCCTTTTTGATTCAATACCGAAATTTGAATATTATTTTTACCTTTTGTAAGTTCTGTTTTAATTGTTAATTTAAACTTTTTAGAATCATGCATTCGCAAATTTATTCCCCTATGTCCGTAAATTGCAACATTATTTATCCAAACTTTTATCCTGTCAAGTTTGTATTTTGTATCTTCAGCTGATATTTCCAATACTACTTTATTATTCTCAGTTTCTGAAGATATTTTATTTTTATTTAATATTTCTATTGTTGGCAAATGAAAATCATCACTAAGCATATCCTCTGTAAATCCCATTTTCTTTAGACGCTTTTGATATGCTTTATGATACATTTTTATAAGATCATCAGACACAATTCCAAGTCTGTCAAGCACAATGTCGGGACGATTATATTTTAAATCAAATTGATCGGGAGGAAAAAACTGCTTTCCATATTTAAAACCTATACCACTTAATGCATCATTTGGTGCTAAATAATAATTATCGGGAGTCATAACAACAATTTTTTCATTATCAACCAAATACAAGGTTGCAAGTAATTTACCCGATTCAATATTCCATAATTTTACTGATGCATCATAACTTGTAGTTGCAATTATATTTTTACTAAAATTAAAATCCAAATCTGTAATAAAGCTTGTGTGTCCTTTTAATACAGTATTTACATTATTCGGGTAACCGTTTACATTGCTTATTTCCACATCATTTCCAATTGCTGTTGCAACAATATCATTTTTAAAATTAACTTTCTCAATTGTTGAAATTCCACCTTTATATTGTGCATAACTTTTAAAATCATAAGTAATTCCCAAGTCATTATCAAATCTTTTCAAATTATATAAGTTTAACGTCTCTCTTGATTCACAAACAGGAGTTGACATAAGTCCTAATTTCCATTTATAAAAATCATTGTTATCTTTTCGTGTAATCATTTTATCATTGGTGATAAATTGCACATACTCTATTTTTGCTTTTCCGGTATTCCAAAGTTTTTTTGACTTCATTTTGGATGTTTCAATGTCATAAACAATAATTCTATCCTGCAAATATTTTCCATAAGATGTTCCACCAAAAGCAACTAAGTTATCCGAATCATTAAAAGAAACAGAATTAACATCATAGGTAAAACTTTCTCTTGTTTTAATCCTAAAAAGTTGATCATAAATACTGAGAGGATTGTTTTTGTCCAACCAGACTTTAAAACCTGAATGGTAAGGAATTGTATGAATTATTTCGTCTTTTTCAATATCGGTAATACAGGCTTTTAAGTCGGAACCACCTGTTAACACATATTTCCCATTATGTGAAAATTCAATATCATTTATTTTTTTATCATGAGGTTTAAATGTTTCAATTTTAAATTTACCCTGATACATATCCACAATTTTAATTCTTCCTATTTCATCTCCAAAAGCAATTCTGTAATCACCATAAAAATCAACACTATAAGCCCTAAAAGATCGTGGATAAAGCCTTTTTATCATTGATAAGTCTTTTGAATCCCAAATTAAAATTGACCTGTCATCACTTGCAGTAGCAAACATACTTTGGTCTTTGCTAAAACATACATCATTTACATCTGCAATATGTTTATGTAGTAAAGCTAATTTATTTCCATTTGAATATTTATAAACATAAACTTTTGTATCCTCATTTCCTGCTACAAGCAAGTCATTTTTTTCCGAAACAGCGAAGCATTTAAATTTGTATTCAATATTGTTACTTATTTTTTTATACTTCTTTTCCCTACTTAAAATAAAAGAATTAATAGAAATATCATCAGTCAAATCAGGCTCTTTTGAAGATACATTACCACTAATCTTTGTTGTTTTTGAGGAGCTGATATTGTACATAAATTTCTTTTCCCCATAGTTTGCTCCAATTAAATTTTCATTATTTTCATCAAAATAAATTCGGCTTATATAATTACTTTCTTCGTAATAAATAGAAGATATTTGTTTGCCAAGCCTTACATCCCAAATTATTATTTTGTTATTTTCCCCTACACTTGCAATAAATTTTCCGTCAGAACTAAATTCCAACATTACAATTCCTGTAGAATGACCGATTTGTGGTGCAATCTCTACTTGTTGTGCATTTATTTGTATTGAAATAAAAATTAATATTATTGATATTATATTTTTCATAATTATTTTGTTTTTTAAATTACCAATTGCTTTTGTCAATGTAAATATCTTTTTTTACCTTAGTTAGTGGTAATGAATAATTAGCATAGATTGAGTAAAAGAATTTAGGTACGTTATCATAAATTTCATTTACTCGCTGATGCCAACGAAAGCCTACTGTTAAAAATTCAAAAGGCTCATAATCAAGTCCAATAATTGCGTAAAGATGAGCATTTTCATTATAGGTTTTTTCCAATAATGAAGCAAGTCCTATATCGTCAATTTCTATATCCGTATCATTATCACCGGAACTCATAAAGCTTTTGTCTCGTATTTCAAAATGAGGTAAAACATAATTTGCTCCCATTGCTAATCCAAAGTTACTTCTACGAATCTTAAATCTATAATTATATAATACCTTAAAATTAAAACTAGACTCAGAAATTCCGAATTTTACACTATCATCTACACTCCATAATTCTAAAGAGTCCATATTTAAAAGATAATTTTGGTCATAAAATCTGATTCCCGGTTCAAATACCAAATAATGCCTTTGATAACCAAATTTAAAATTAAAACCAATACCAATAAAAGAACCATAACCTTTTGAATCTTTTTTTACATGATATTTTTCACCACCTTTAATAAAATTAAAAGAATCAAGACGTTTCGGATGAGACAAACCATACTCAATCGTAACTCCTGAGCGTATTGCCTGTGAAAATAATTTTAGCGGAAGAATAGCAGTAAATAAAATAAGTGCTAAAAGAACAGAAAGCTGTTTGTTTTTTTTAACATTCATAATGCTTAAATATTTAATAATTATCTTTTGTAAAAAATTAATCTATTTTTTTTTAGAATAAAATGCTTCTTAAATCAACTTTCAAAATTATTGATAAATATAATAAAAACAAAATATCTTTTAAGAGAACTTAAAATTTTCTCCTTAACTTGCCCTCTTTTATAAATTAAACGTTGAACATTTTGTAATAAAATCGGTGGCAATATGAAAAGTTAGGTATTCTAACACTTCAATTTTTCAATTTGCTATTATGTTTATTTATTGCTAAAATGTTCATATTTAGGACTATCTGTCAAACCCGCCTGCGGAACGGGCAGGTGCTCTATATTTTTTGTTACCAACTGGCATTTCTTTTATTCTTGCTGAGTAGTAAATTCTATGTCACGTCCTTCGGCTCTTTCTTTCTTTACCATTTCTTGTAAGTCTTCTGGAATTGACGATAAAGGAACAATAAGTCCATTAACCATAACCATGTCATTAAACGGGTTGTTTCCTGTCATGTGTTGAGTTGAAAAATCAGAATCATAATATCCCATTTTTAACATGTCTTTAATTTGTCTTGCTTTGTTTGAAACAGTCGATTTTTTTGTTCCGAAGTATTCACTTATTTGTTCTGCTGTTACATACGGTTCAAATGACTTGTCAAATAAAAAGTTTATTGAACCAATAGCGTGTATAACTGCGGCTGCCCAAATTTCAATTTTCCCACTTTTAAATGGAACATCTCTCTTTCTCCCTAATTTCAAAATTAATTTTTCACAAAGTCGATAATAGTCATCATCTAATTCTTGTGCACAAAACGAACCTGTCAGTTCCAATAATTTCTTTTCTTTTTTTTTGATTTCTTCTTTAATCATCTGTTCTATTTTCTGTTGGAATCTTTTTTAATTCTACAATATTATCAAAAATTCTTTTAAGTGCGATATGAAAATCATTAATCTTTGGTGGATTTCCAAAAAACATGTCATCAAGGTCAATATCATCATACTTTTTCATTTCACTAATCAGTCGAATTGATTTTTCAATAAAATCATTCTCATTTTTGCAGTCACTTGATAATAATCCAAATTGTAACGTCAAATCATGATTGAACATTTCTGCTTCTATCATTATTGCTCTGTGGGTTTCTTCTGATAAATCTCCTGTGTCCATTGTCTTTTATGCTTGTTGGTAACGAGTGGATATAATGACCACTCATTATATTTCCATTATATATTTTGTTAAAAAATTCCATAATACAATATTATCCAATGGTTTATAAATTTCATCTGCCTGTGCGAGCTACGCAGACAGGTCAAATCCCTTGTTGGTAATTGGTAATATGAGTATAGATTTCTGTAGTTTTAATATTTTCATGTACTAATAAATTTTGAATCTATTTTAAATCTATTCGCAAATATAATATAATTTTCACTATACAACAAAACAATAAAGATTTTACCTTTTACTCAACTGTTAATAAGCAAATAATACTCATTGTATAAATTTCATAGTATAAAAATAGAAATTATTCCTTTAGTGGGAAATTATTTTTATCTACAAATTGTTAATTTTTTTAGACAGTCTGACGGTGGCAATATGA
>JAYEOP010000047.1 GCA_034723125.1 Bacteroidota bacterium
AAAAATGATGACAAGATAGGAGGATGGATGTTGATTGGAGTTGGTGAAAATGAAAAGAAATCTTGTTGGATAAGATCTGCTAAAGATATTGATATTAAGAGAATTGTACAAATAATATTTTTCATATTTTTTATTTCTATATAAAATTCGGAATGTAAATATTATAAAATATGAAAGAAGTTGTAATAATCCAAAAAAAAATTGATAACATTTTTTTATAAATGTTATATATAAGTAAAGGACTTATAACTTTTAAAAATCTTTATTTACTGAACTTAATAAAAAATTATGAAAGACTTAAAAAAACTAAACATCGAATTACTTAATGAAATTGAACTTAAAAATGTTTTTGGCGGAAACCCAAATGATGGAAGCATACCACCTGATGATGGAATTGATGACGATGAAGGTTCTCCAATGCAGGGATAAGTAAAACATTGATATAGATTATTCTTTAAATTAGTTTAATTCATTTTAAATTCTTATTTCTCACATATTTACAATGTAGTTTGAATAATATTAAAAATGATTAAATATGATTAGAGAAAATGTTTTAACGTACAAAAAAATTGAGCAAAAGTTATCACAGGTCAGCAACAAAATAAGTAAGTCTGATGATTTGATACATGCTTTTTTGTCAAATGTTTCGCATGAAATTAGAACTCCGTTAAATTCAATTTTAGGATTTTCAGAGTTACTAAAACAACCGGATATTTCGAATGATGAAAAAGAAGAGTTTTTCGGATATATTGACCACAAGTGCAATTATTTGCTAAATTATATTGACAATATCATTGATCTCTCAAAAGTAGAGTCGGATGAGTTGATGATAAAAAAGGAAAATTTTAAAATTTATGATTTATTGCTTGGTCTAAAAAAACAATTTGATTTAAAACTTCAGCAGTATCAAAAAGAAAATATTGAAATTATACTGAAAATCCCTGAGGATGTAAAAGATTTGTATATGTATTCAGATATTAGAAGAGTGAAAAAAGTGTTAGAGAATTTACTTAGTAATTCTATTAAGTTTACAAAAGAAGGAACTATTACTTTTGGATTCAAGATGAAAAATGAAAATATAGTAGAGTTTTTTATTGAAGACACAGGGATTGGATTAAAAAAGGAAGATTTTGATGAAATATTTATCAAATTTAAAGTTGTTAATGAAGCTTTTTCAAAAAAAATAGGTGGTGCCGGCTTAGGTCTTACCATTTCAAAACATATTGTTAAAAAGCTTGGCGGTGAATTATGGCTCGAATCAAAAGAGGGTGTAGGCAGTACTTTCTTTTTTACAATAAAATTAAACGATAAAGGAAATACAAATAATGTTTTTGATGTTAATTGGAATGATAAAGTGATTCTTGTAGCTGATGATGTTGAGATGAACTATTTATTTATTGAAGCAGCTTTACGCAAAACTAATGTAAATTTGATGTGGGCTAAAAATGGTAAAGAAGCTTTTAGTATGTTTAATTATAATTACCAAAAAGATGAGGATATTGATTTGATAATTATGGATATACAGATGCCTTATTTGAATGGTTATGAAGCTACACGAAGAATAAAGCAAGTAAGTGGAGATGTTCCTATTATTTCTCATACGGCTTATGATTTTGAAGAGGAAAAGGAAAAAAGTATAGAAGCAGGTTGTGATGATTATATCTCGAAACCTGTAACTTCTAAAATGCTTATATCAAAACTAAACCAATATATTTATGCATATTAGTCCTAATTAACAAATTTGTATTTTTAAAAATAAAGAATTAACAAATGTCCAAATTTCCTTTTTACAAACAGTTAGACGCAATGGATTGTGGTCCTGCTTGTTTAAGGATGATTTCAAAATTTTACGGGAAAACCTATTCCCTAAAATCCCTTAGGAAAAAAAGTTATATTACACGACAAGGTGTATCAATGTTAGGTGTTAGCGATGCCGCTGAATCTATTGGTATGCGTACTACCGGTGTTAGAATTACTTTTGAACAATTAAAAGAGCATGCTAAACTTCCATGCATAGTACATTGGAAACAAAACCATTTTGTTGTTGTTTCCAGAATTAAAAGAGGAAAAGTTTATGTTGCTGATCCTGCTGTTGATAATATAAAATATAGCGAAAAAGAATTTTTGGATGGATGGTTAAGTACAGAAAAAGATGGTGCTAAAAAAGGCTTATGCCTTTTGGTAGAACCTGCTCCTGATTTTTATAAACAGCAAGATGAAAAAATTAATAAAACAAATTTTCGTTTTTTGTTTTCCTATTTGAAACCCTATAAAAGATATATTTTCCAGCTTGTTATCGGGATGTTTTTCGGGAGTGTTATTCTATTAATTTTTCCGTTTTTAACACAGGCGATAGTTGATATTGGTATCAATAATAGAAATCTGGCATTTATTACTCTTGTTTTAATAGCTCAACTTGTGCTGTTTGTGAGCAGAACTTCTGTTGATTTTATTCGTGGTTGGATATTACTTCATATAAGCACAAGGGTTAATATTTCATTAATTTCAGATTTTTTGATAAAATTAATGCGTTTACCAATTGGTTTTTTTGAAATTAAAAAAATTGGTGATCTTTTAACAAGAATTAATGACCATAAAAGAATTGAATCTTTCCTTACTACTTCTACGCTTAATATTTTGTTTTCTTTTGTAAACCTCATTGTTTTTGGAATTGTCTTGGCAATTTATAGCCTGAAAATATTTGTTATTTTTCTTATAGGAAGTATTTTATACATAATCTGGGTTTATATTTTTCTAAAGAGAAGAAGAGAACTTGATAACAGACGTTTTATTCAGTTGTCGGAAAATCAATCCAATCTTATTCAGTTGATAACAGGAATGCAGGAAATTAAACTCAATAATTGCGAAAAGCAAAAAAGATGGGATTGGGAAAATATTCAGGCAAAGCTTTTTAGGATAAATGTTAAAAGCCTGTCGTTAAATCAATATCAAAAGGCAGGAGCTTCTTTGATAAACGAATCAAAGAATATTATTATAACATTTCTTGCTGCATTAGCTGTTACCAATGGGGAAATGACTCTCGGTATGATGCTCGCAGTTCAGTTTATTATTGGTCAGTTGAATGCTCCTTTAAATCAAATTATTCTACTGTTGAACAAAACACAGGATGCTAAAATTAGTCTTGAAAGATTGGGGGAAATTCATGAGCAAAAAGACGAAGAATCAAATGCTGAAGGAAAACTTGATAATTTGCCTGAAAATAAAATGCTGGAAATTACCGATTTAAATTTTCAATATGAAGGTCCATATTCTGAGAACGTTTTGAAAAATATTAATATTAAAATACCTGAAAAAAAAGTAACAGCAATTGTCGGTACAAGTGGAAGTGGGAAAACAACACTCATAAAACTGCTTCTCGGTTTTTATAAACCGACAAAAGGGGAAATTAGAATTGGGAATATTCAATTGAGTAATTTTAATGAACGGATTTGGAGAGATAAATGTGGTGTTGTGATGCAGGATGGTTTTATTTTCTCGGATACTATAAACAATAATATTGCGATTAATGATGAAAATTTTGATGATAAAAGCTTTATCGATTCGGTAAGAATTGCTAATGTTAATGATTTTGTAAAAAATTTGCCACTTAGCTACAATACTAAAATTGGTGTTGATGGTCATGGTTTAAGTCAAGGGCAAAAGCAACGAATTCTTATTGCAAGAGCAGTTTATAAAAACCCTGAATTTCTCTTTTTTGATGAAGCAACAAATTCGCTTGACGCTAATAATGAAAGACTTATAATGAATAGCCTTAAAGATTTTTATAAAGGAAGGACAGTAGTTGTTGTGGCTCATAGGTTAAGTACAGTAATGAATGCAGATCAAATTCTTGTGTTAGAAAAAGGTGAAGTTGTTGAAAAAGGAACACATAATGAATTAATACAAAAGAAAGCTTTTTATTACAATCTTGTAAAAGATCAATTGAAGCTTGGAAATTAATTTATTTTTTAATACATATTTAATATGCCAAAAACAAAAAATGAAATAAGAAGTGAAGATGTACAGGATATTCTTGGATATATTCCGCACTGGGTTATTCGATGGGGAATCACTGTTATTTTTATTTCTCTTATCGTTTTGCTTCTTGGCAGTTGGTTTTTTAAATATCCTGATATAATTACTTCAAAAATAGTACTTACTACCAAAAATCCTCCTGCCGCAATTATTGCTCGTTCGAGTGGTAAGTTAAATAATATAAATGTTTTTAATAAAGAAGTTATAGAACAAGGTACATTGCTTGCAACAATACAAAATCCTGCAAAATATAATCATTACGAAATACTTGTTGCTAAGCTGGATTCTATTAAAAATTTTGTTAAAAAATTTGATACATCTTCAATAATTTATTTTGAACAAGAGTTATCTCTTGGAGAAATGCAAGATGCTTATTCTGAATTTGTAAGTTGCTATAATGATTATTTAAAATTCTTATCTTTAGATTATCACAGTAAAAAAATAAATGCACAGAAGGAACAGATAATTAAGTACAATATTTATTATTGGCGACTTGTAAAGCAAAGTAAAATATTAGAAAAAGAAGTTGATATTGTTAAAAATCAGCTTGAGAGGGATAGGAAACTTTTTGATAAACAAGCAATTTCAAAAGCAACTTTTGAAAAATCCGAAAGTAAATATCTTGAAAAAAAATATGATTATGAGAAAGCTAAAACTGACCTTGCCGATACAAAAATGAAGTTGCAAAAAATTGAAGAAAATATTCTTGACTTAAACTTAGGTTTTGGTAAAGATGCAAACCAAATGCAGATTTCATTAAATGATGCTTACAACAAACTTCAAAGTGCCATTTCGCAATGGGAACATAATTATTTATTAAAATCTCCGGTAAATGGAAAGCTTTCTTTTACAAAGTTTTGGAGCCAAAATCAAAATGTTGTTGAAGGAGAAAGAGTGTTTAGCGTCATTCCTGTTGATTCCTCTAAGATTATCGGTAAAGTGATGTTAGAGATTAAAGGCTCTGGAAAAGTTGATACAGGGCAACGTGTGATAGTCAAATTTGATAATTATCCTTACATGGAATATGGAATGATAGATGGAATTGTAAAAACTATATCCCTTGTTCCTGAAGACAATCATTTAATAGTAGATGTATATTTCCCTAATGGAATGATTTCAAATTACGGCAAAGAATTAGTATTTTCTCAAGAAATGCAAGGAACTGCTGAAATTATTACAGAGGAAAGAAGATTAATTGAAAAATTGATAAATCCAATAAAATATATCGTAACAAAACAAAAAGAATTATCTGTTAAAAATACAGATTAATTAGTGGCTATAAGAAAAACGTATGTTTTTGACTGTTAGAATGTTATGTGTATTCTGTCGCTTAAATCTAATGTCATAAAGTATTCATTTGATTGTCATTAAATTGTCATTAAGTTACAAAACCCAATGACAGCTTGGCTAAATGACTATTAATGACAATTGAATGACTTTTACATTCACATCCATTATTAATTCAAAGC
>JAYEOP010000048.1:0-8872 GCA_034723125.1 Bacteroidota bacterium
AGCCATCATTTTTTTTCTTGATTATTTCTTTTCAAAGTAAGAATAAATATCCCTCCAAAGATAGTTGGAATAATAATATTTATGAGCCACAATAAATATGCAGCAGCAAGCAATGCCGCAAAATTTGAACTGAATTTTTCAAAAACAAAAATAACGACAGCCCCTCTAATTCCAATTTCTGTAAAAGTTACAGCAGGCAAAACTGACTGAATTACAAAAATTAATGCTACTCCTGTAATTCCTGTAAAAAAGTTTACTTCAATACCAAAAGCCTTTAACAGTAAAAAATATTGAATTGCATAAGTTAAATAACGAATAAGGGAATAAAAGTAGATACGAAGTAATTCGGATTTATTGTATTCTCTAAGAATATCAGCATGTTTTTTAAATTTATCCAGCCACTTAATTTTTTCTAAAAGAATAGTAAATATTGAAACATTAAAAAATAAAATTCCAAGTAATAAGTTTAATAGAATCAATAATATTACAATTAGAATTGAAATTTTATCTAACCAAAACAACAAAGCTATTGAACCGAATAAAAATGTTATCAGCATATTAGAAAGATTACCCACTAATGTAGAAAAAACAGCTTTTGCTTTATTCCCTTTTGTAATAAAGAATATTCTTCCCAGAAATTCTGCCATTCTGTTTGGCACCCAATTATTTATTGTAACACCACTCCAAACAGCTTTATAAGCTTTTAAGAATTTTATATCTTCTATTTTCGAAATAAGAAATTTCCATTTTAATGTTTCTATTCCCCAATTGACAAGCATCAAAATCAAAACTGATGCGATAATTAAATAATCATTTGTGGAAAGAAAAGTAAACTGATGAAAAAAATCATTGAATTTATCAGTTGAAATAACTTTAAAATAAAGATAATAAAGTGTGGCAACAAAAATCAATATTTTGAGGAAACTAAGTGAAAAATGTTTTATTCTGTTTTTGTTAATCAAATTAAATTTTTTAAAATTAAAAATATAGCCAATGGAATTTTAAGTTATCAAATTTGTTGTATTCAAGTGTTGGAGCAGGGAATTTTATAAAGCCGAATGCTGAAAAAAGAATTTTCAAAATTTTTGAATTAGTTTCAATTTTACTAAGATCAATATCAGGAGCAAAATAAAATTGTTTATATACTTCGAAATGAGGAACGGGCTTTCCGTCAACTTCGGTTGGGTTTCCATAGCCTGCAAGCAATCCATCTGCACCATAGCCAAAAGCAAAATTTAGCCATTTAGGAAATTTTGATTCTTCTTGTAAAAAAGACTTAACATTTAATGAATACCAGTTAGTATGTCCGTTGTAGTCCTTTAACATCCGCTCTGCAAAACTATGTCCCAGAACATCAGGATTATATTTTTGAAATTCTGAATAATGGTCGGAAAACTTAAGTTTTAATCTTTGTTCGTTCCATAAAAGTTCTTGCCCTATTAATAATCCTGCTCCTGTAAAATTAGCAATAATATCACCGGGAGAAGCTCCCCAACCATCAGAATAACCATCAAAAATTTCAACAGAAGTCATGAATGCTAAGCCAAGCGTTCCTCCATACCAAATCGCTTTGTTCCTTTTTACACCTGCCCAATTCAGTGCTTCCATTCCAATTTTTCCTACATAATATGAAGTAAGAGTATGTCCGCATTTATCAATAGATTCCCAGCCATCATTATCATTAAAAATATGAAACGTACTCATAGGGTAATCAGAAAACCAAAGCTTGTAAAGTCCAATCATACTAACTGTATAACCAACAGTTTCTAAAGAGATTACAGTAATAAGCTTTTTAGAATTATACTCCTTTTCCTTGATTTGGCTAAAGCCTGAAAAAATTACTGTTATCAATAAAATTAATGTTAATGTGAAATATTTTTTCATTTTGCAATAAATGTAACCACGATTAGTAAGTTTAAAAAATAAAATTGCTACAAAAGTAAAATATTTTAACCTTATTCTTTAACTTTTTACTATCTTTAAAATCTTATTGAAAACTTATTTATGCAAGAGAAAGTAATATTAGGGATTGACCCGGGAACAACAATTATGGGTTACGGACTAATAAAATCCGATGGTAAAAAAATGGAATTGATAACTTTTGGAGTTATTCATTTAAGCAAATACAAAACACATTTGTTAAAATTAAAACATATTTTTGAACGTTCTCTACATCTTGTTGAATATTACAAACCCGATGAGCTTGCTATTGAAGCACCTTTTTATGGAAAAAATGTTCAATCAATGTTGAAACTAGGCAGAGCACAAGGAGCATCAATATCGGCAGCACTTTACCGTGATATTCCCATTACCGAATACGCACCGAAAAGAATAAAACAATCAATTACAGGAAATGGAAATGCATCTAAAGAACAAGTTGCATCAATGCTAATCAGCATGCTAAATATCAAACACATCCCAAAACACCTTGATGCAACAGACGGACTGGCAGCAGCAGTAACACATCATTTTAGTGGCAATCAAATCAAAGGCAGTAATTCGAATAGCAGTAACTCATGGAGTTCTTTTATAAAAAACAATCCTGATAAAGTAAAATGAAATATTCATAAAAATTAGCAATTCAAAAATTAAGCAAATCAAATTCTGAAATAACGCTAACTTAATGTACTTTTGCTTAGTTTTTTAAACACAAAATTTTTATAATGATTGAAGAGTGGAAAGTTATTGTAAATCCGAATGCGGGAATAAATAAAGGAGAAAAAGACTGGGATGAAATATCATCATTGCTAAAAAAATATGACATCAATTTTTCACATATTTTTACAAAAGAAATAGGACATGCTATTGAACTTACAAAAGAATTTGTAAAAGAAGGTTATAGAAATTTTATTGCTGTTGGGGGAGATGGGACACTTAATGAAGTTGTTAATGGAATTTTTTCACAAAAATTTTGTAATTCTAATGAAATAACTCTTGCATCAATTGGCATTGGCACAGGAAACGACTGGGGAAAAACATATAATTTACCTACAAATTATGAAGAATTAATAAAAGTTATTAAAACAGGAAATACTTTTATTCAAGACATTGGAACTGTTGAATTCAGTAACAATGAGAAAGTTATAAAACGATATTTTATAAATATTGCAGGAATGGGCTTTGATGCAAGTGTTGTAAAAAGAGTAAATAAAGAAAAAATAAAAGGCAAGGGAGGAACGTTGACATACTTGAGGAATCTTCTTTTAAGCCTCATACATTATAAAATTAAAAACTTTGAAATAAAAATTGATAATGAAAGTATTAATGGCAAGTTATTCAGCCTTGGAATTGGAATTGGCAAATACAATGGAAACGGAATGAAACAATTGCCAAATGCAATTCCTGATGATGGCTTACTTGATGTTACCATTATTAATAAAATTGGCAAGTTTGATGTTTTACGAAATGTGAAAAACCTTTATGACGGTACTTTCATAAATCACCCAAGTGTAAATACCTACACAGCAAAGTTAGTTACTTTAGTTTCCAAGAAAACTGTTTATCTGGAAGCTGATGGAGAAACACTTGGACATTCTCCTTGTAAATTTGGGATTATCACCAAAGCATTGAATGTTGTAATTGACAAAGAATTTAAACCTTAAAAAATAATTATTATGCATCCCGATCTTTTCACAATACCATTACCCGAATTTTTACAAAATCTTTTTAACACAGCAACACTTACGGTACATACTTACGGAGTTTGTATTGCAATGGGAATATTAGCTTCTTTTTTATACGCTTCCCATCAGGCAAAAAAGCAACTCGGTATTAGTACTGAAACTATGAGCGACTTACTTTTATTTTTGATTCTTGCATCTGTTGTAGGTGGAAAAATCTTCTTTTATTTTGAGGATGTAAAATATTATTTTGGCACTCCTGCAAATATGATAAAATCATTTTCGGGTGGTTTTGTATTTTATGGCTCCTTACTTTTTGCCATTCCGACAATGATAATTTTTTTCAAGAAAAAGAAAATGCCTGTTTTACCAATGCTTGATATTATTGCAATTACAGCAACAATTGTTCATGCTTTTGGACGATGTGGCTGCTTTAATGCCGGTTGTTGCCATGGTGTTCCTACTGATAGTTGGATTGGAGTAACTTTTTCAAATCCTTCTTGTGCTGCCAACCCTAAAGATGTCCCTTTACATCCTACTCAGCTATACTCTATTTTTATGCTTCTCGTAATTATGGGTGTTTTATTCCTTATAAAAAATAGAAAAAAGTTTGATGGACAAATGTTTCTAATTTATATGTTTTTGTATGCAATAGGAAGAAGCATCATAGAAATTTTCCGAGGTGATAGTGCAAGAGGTTTTATAATTGACAATGTTCTTTCCCACTCACAATTTATTTCTATTTTTGTACTTATTGGTGTTGGATATTTTTATTTTAGATTAAAAAAGAAAGGAGAGCTATTTAGTGCCTCTTAGAAAAAATCTATTTTAATAAAATGAATAATCAATCTATTACTTGATCCTAATTATCTCACCTGATTTTTCTTTATCATTTAAAATAAAATTATAATAATAATAGCCTGCATCCATTTCATCTGTCATAAAATCAAAAGCATATTTTCCTGTTTCAGTATAAAAATTTAAATGTGTTTTTAAAATTTTTCCTTTGCTATCAAAAATCAAAATTTGAACATAAGAAGGTTGTGATATTTCAAATGAAAAGGAAATTTTTTCATGAAAAGGATTTGGAAACACTTTTATCGGTTCTTTTTCTTCCTCGTCAATTGAAGAATAATCTGGAAAATATGCTCTTCTTATTAAAGTAGAATCAAGGATAAAAGGATTTTTTTTGTTACTCTGTTTTGAGGCAACGAAATCGTTTCTCCATATTTCATCAGTATCCACAGGATCTTGATAATGCCATTTGTAAAGAGTCTCTTTTTGTTGTTCAAAAAATGATTGGTCGGCTTGTGATTTATACATTGTATAAAAATAAAACATTGCTCGAGCAACATTTCCTTTATGATCTTCGCGTGGTTCAAAATATCCTGAATTATCAAATTCACTGTAATCGTCAATGTTTGAACTTGGTTTTGACGTAAGAACATTGTCATCTATAAGCCACTTGTCTGCTTGGTCATCAGGAATATCAGCAAAAGGGTAGCTTCCTCGTATTGAGTTTGCTTGCACCAAAGTAGGGAAAAGATGATGAAGATCGCTTTCTGCATTACCACTACCTGCTCCCTTGCTTTTTGGCCATGTATGCTCACAATTAATTCCTTTGTTATAAGCTTCAGTTCGTGGATGTTCTCCGTTTGGATCAATTGTAATTGTAAATCCTGTGTAAACACCTACTAATTTACCTCCATGTTTATCAGCATCTGCTCCCCACATCTCATCTCTTGCATTGCTATAGCTCAATACAATTGAAGGTTTGTAATTTAAATAAAGACTATTGATTAAGGTACTTCCTTTTTGCCCCGAAAATATTGTTGTTTGTGCCAACAAGGAAAATGGTAAAAAGAAAAAGAGGATAATAATAAGTTTGTTATTCATAATTTTTGGTTGAACTAATTGCCGCAAATATAAATCAAGTATTAATAATTTCCCAATTTGAATTACCAAAAAGTTGTTTTTTATTTAAAATTTTTTGTTCAACAAAGGTTAGTAGCCTGTATTTTAGTTGCTCATGTTTAAATAATTTTCTATTTTTTTTTGATTTCTTTGCGTAATCTAATTTCTTACCCCAGTCAAATTTTGATATTTTTGTTTTCATCACTTTCGGATGTGTTGTTGTAAAAATTGGAAGACGACCAAGAGGTCCGTAATCAAATTCTGCAGGTACTTTGTCGTACATTTCCGCAACTGTTTCTTTCCCTTTATGAATTGTATCAAGTGCTTTTTTCTTTTTTTGCATAAATTTCGGAGGTCTTACCCATCCGTAATGATAAATGTAAGCATCAACTTTGGCAACTTTCAATTTTATGCTTCCTTCTTTTTTTCTATAACTTTTACCATCAAAATCAGGGATTCTTCTAAATGACTGAGCCGAACGAAATGAATGAATATCTTTATTGTTTCTTATAATTCTAATTTCTTGAGCATACCATCCATGAGAATTTAAGTAATGCTTATAATCTCCATAAAAATGAATGTAATTAAAAAGTAAGGCTTCAATTTCCGTATTATTCAAAAGCTCTTTGCATCTGTTTTTAATTGTTTCATGATATTTTTCATGTACAACTTCATCAGCTTGAAGATAAAAAAGCCAATCCCCTGAACATGTTTCTTTGGCAATATCGGTTTGATGTGCATTTTCCATTCCGTCAGGAAATTTTTCAATATCCCATTTAGTATCAATTATTTTTATTTTAGGAGAATTAATACTGTTTATAATTTCTCTTGTTTTGTCATCTTCATCACAATCTCCAAGGGCAACAACAAACTCATCAACTATTGGTAAAATTGATTGTATTGATTCTTTTATAGGATAATAAAGCTTGGAAACATTCTTTGCCATTGTAAATCCACTTATCATCATAATTGTATTCTTTTGTTCAAAATAAGAGAATACAAAAGTACATGCATGATTTTTAAAAATGCAGAAAAAATTTGAATAAAAAAAATTTGCAGTAAGTAAATTTTACTATATTTGTGCCTTAATTTTTTGCGGGAATAGCTCAGTGGTAGAGCACAACCTTGCCAAGGTTGGGGTCGCGAGTTCGAATCTCGTTTCCCGCTCATTTTTTACGCTCTTTAAATAATGCCCGGGTGGTGGAATTGGTAGACACGCAGGACTTAAAATCCTGTCGCCTTTAAAGCGGTGAGGGTTCAAGTCCCTCCCCGGGTACTTATTTTAAATTCAAAACAAAATATCCTTTTTAGAAATTAACGAATTATGAATGATTTTGTTTATCTAAAAAATTAATTTAAAAGCTTTATCAAAGCAAAAAAGCAATTCCAACTTTTTCCTTTAGAAGAATAGAGCTATGAGCTGACTTTTAAATTGTCAGATAGAAATAATGATTGCCGTCCGAAATATTTTTTATCTAAATTTGTTTTTTATCAGAACAAATTTATCTAAATTTGTTTTTAAAACGAATTATGGATAATCTTTACAAAACACTATTTTATGAATGGCAACAAAAGAAAGTTGAATCTTCAAAGCCACGTGAATATGATTTGACAGTTTATAGCAAAACTAAAATAAATAAAATAATTGTTCTTACAGGTTTCAGACGTGTAGGTAAAACAACATTGCTTTTTGATTTGGCTATAAAACTCCAAAAGAAAAACCCAAAAAATGTGTTATACATAAATTTTGAAGATGAAAGAATTCCAATAGAAACCTCCTTTTTAACAGGTCTATCGGAAGCTATTTTAGAGTTTTATCCCAATCCACCTCAATTTATTCTTTTAGATGAAATACAATTGATTCCAAATTGGAGCAAATGGCTTCGTAGAATGTATGACAACACTGATTTTAGGTTTTACGTTACAGGTTCCAATTCAAAAATGTCATCAGCAGAAATTCCGACAGAATTAAGGGGGCGTTTTATTGAGCTTTATATTTCACCTTTAAACTTTAAAGAATTTCTGAACTTTAAAGATTTTAATAAAGAATTAACTGACATTGAATATCGGAAATCTGATTTTATTAAATTAAAAAAACTATTAGACGAATTTATATTTGATGGCGGATTACCTGAAATAGTCCTTGAAAATAATAATTTAAGCAAAGATATAGCACAAAGTTATTTTGCTACTGTTGTCAGCAGAGACATTATTGAAAGAAACCTTATTAAAAATACTTTTGCATTAAAAACAATTATCAAACAATTAGTGCAATCACAGACATTTACAATTTCAAAAATGTATAATAGTATAAAAAGCATGCAGATAGACATTGGAAAAAATACTATTTCCGAATATATTGGGTTTATTGAAGGTTCGTATTTTTTTCGCTTTCTGACTTGTTTTTCATTCAAGGTCAGAAAAAGCATGATGCTCCCAAGAAAAGTATATTGTATTGACAGGATTTTTCTTTCCGCATTATCAACAAAGTTTTCTAAAAACACAGGATGGTATTATGAAAATACTGTTGCATCTTCGCTTTTCAATACCGATAAAGAAGTATATTATTGGAAATCAGTTGACAGTTCTTATGAAGTTGATTTTGTAATAAGGAAAGAAGAAAAAACTATAGCTCTTGTACAAGTAAGTTTTGATATTGAAAACCAAGATACATTAAAAAGAGAATTAAGAGCATTAATAACCGCTTCAAAAGAGTTGAATTGTGATAAGCTTATTTTAATAACCCGATCGGAAGACAGGAAAGTTGAAGATGAATGGTTTGGAACAAAAGCAACAATAACTATGATGCCATTATGGAAATGGCTTATTAGTGGAATTGATGAAATATAAATTTTCGCCATCCGAATTTTTCAAGATAAATCAACTCAAAAAAAAGTCCCACTTTTTAAAAAAGGCGGGACTTTAAAATTAATGTTGAATTAAAATTATTTGATTTTCATAAACTCCCTGACTTTTAAAATTATCAAATAGGAATAATGATTGCCATCCTATATGTTTTTTAACTAATTCTTTTTCATTCAGCATTAATGCTATTCCTTATTTAATATTTATGACAAAATTAGTTACAAAATAGTTGCATGCATATTTTATTTCATTATTTGGAAATTTTGTTGTTGGAGTCTTTCATTCTTGTTTTTGTTTATAAACACTCTTTGAACTCAGAACACCTTACTTAACGAAAACTATAGTTCGACTGGTCATAATTTGAACTTTGGCACTATGTTTAACGTGTTGATTATTATTCGTTTACACAATATAGCAAAACGCAGTTTATGACCGCTCAGCATATATATTGTCGCGAAAATATCGAATATTGA
>JAYEOP010000048.1:8972-19977 GCA_034723125.1 Bacteroidota bacterium
CGACTGGTCATAATTTGAACTTTGGCACTATGTTTAACGTGTTGATTATTATTCGTTTACACAATATAGCAAAACGCAGTTTATGACCGCTCAGCATATATATTGTCGCGAAAATATCGAATATTGACCACGTTCGCTGTAGCTTTAGCGGTTGCGAAACAAGGAATTATGAATAATGAAATTTGCTCAGCGTCATCTTTTTACTTCAAAATTCTTTATTCCTTATTCAATTTTCATTATTAATAAATACGGCACAATTAAACATTTAGCTTTCTTAATATTTAGAATGAATGAGGAGCAATGTTGATAAAAAAGAAAAATATCACACTAAAAGTGTGTAACAAATTGATAAGCATTTATTAAAACATAGTTTATAATCACAGCTTCATATCAAATTAATTTTAATTAAGGGAACTTAGAATATCAATTCAATAAATATTATTTAACTTTGAAGTAAAATTATTTTTACACTTTCAATCTATTGTAAGAAAAATTAGCAATTATGAAGTTAGCAATTATTGCAGATATTCATGAAGATATTATCAGCCTTAAGCATGCTATTAGAAAAATTGAAAAAAATAATTGTGATAAAATTATTTGTCTTGGAGATATTTCAGGTTTTTCTGTACCACATTACTCACATCAGAAAACAAGAAATGCACATGAATGCCTTGAAATAATAAAACAAAATTGCGAAATAATTATTATTGGCAACCACGATTTATTTGCTGTGAAGAAACTCCCTGAGAATAATCAGAAGTTTAAATATCCTTCAAATTGGTACGAATTAGACTATGACGAAAAACTTAAAAAATCAAATGGATTGATATGGCTATACGATAATGATGAACTTAATCCTTTATATACAAAAAAAGACATTGAATTTCTATTAACACTTCCTGAATTCTATATCCTTAAAACAGAGAAATACAATATTTTACTTACTCATTATCTGTACCCTGATATAACGGGATCATCAAAACAATTTCTTGAGAAATTATCTGATTTTAAAGAGCATTTTGAATTTATGAAAACCAATAATTGCCAAATATCTATTTGTGGACATGCACATAAAAAAAATATTTTTGTTGCATTAAAAAACAAAATAATTCAGCCTGCTTTCAAAAAGTTAAAACTCCCTACAGAATTAGCTATTATTTTATCCCCTCCAATTGTTAATTCAAATGGATTTCTTATCTTTGATACCGATAATTTTAAATTGGAAAGAAAAAGAATTTAATAATTACTACGATGACAAAAAAAAATTTACGGAATTTCTTTTTAAGTATCATATTACCTGGCATTCTGGCAATCGTTTTTTTTATTATTTCTATTTATACTATAATAATTCCATCTTTTGAAAAAAATATGATGGACAGTAAAAAAGAAATGATACGTGAACTTACAAATACCGCATGGAGCTTAATAGAAGAAGATAACAAAAGATACCAAGACTCAATAATTACACTTGAACAAGCAAAGAAACTTGCAGCAAAAAAAATTGGTAAATTAAGATATGGAGATAATTCCAAAGATTATTTTTGGATTACAGATATGCATCCTACAATGGTTATGCATCCTTACAGAAATGACTTAAACGGAACCGACCTTTCGGAATATAAAGACCCGCATAACAAAAAGCTTTTCGTTGAAGCTGTTAATTTGGTAAAAAAACAGGATAAAGGTTACATCCACTACATGTGGCAATGGAAAGACGATTCAACAAAGATTGTCCCAAAACTATCTTATGTAAAAGGATTTTCGGACTGGGGATGGATTATAGGAACAGGTATTTACCTTGAAGATGTAAAAGGAGAAATTATTTCTCTTCAACGAAGACTTTTAAAAATATCCTTTTTAATTGCTTTTGTTATTTTCATAATACTACTATTTATTATTCGTCAGAGTTTAAATATTGAAAAAAGAAGAAACCATGCAGAAAAAAAATTAAAACTTTCTCGTCAAAAATACCAAGCCCTTGTTGAAGCCTCAACAGATGGTACTTTAATGATTATTGACAACAAAATAATATTTTCCAATAAAAAATTTAATAAAATGCTGAATTGCTCTTCTATAAATTTATTAGAGTATAAGTTTAATGATCTCTTTGAAATTAATTGGAATGATGTCTTGCTATTGTTTGACGACCCTGAAAAAAGTGTTTCTATTGACACAAAACTTTTACGTAAAAAGAAAGAAAAAAAAGAAGTTGTAATATCAATTTCAAAAATAAAATATGCAGAACAGGATGGTTTTATTGTTGTAACAAAAGATATAACAAAGCAAAAACAAATTGAAAAAGCAACAGAAAATCTAAGTCAGGAACTTCAAACATCACTTTTGTTAATGAACCAACCAATCAAGCATTTAATAAAAAGTTTTATAAAATGTGATTTGAATACCACGGCTTTTGAAGCAGCTTCCTTAATGTTACGCAAAAAGCAAAATATTATTTTTGTTTCACAAGAAAAAAATATTATCGGATTAATAAATGACAGCGATTTACGAAAACGTATTATTGCAAAAGGCTTAGATGCTAATACAGGAGTTTCGAATATTATGACCTCACCTGTAAAATATATCAGAGACAACCTTCTTATTTATGAAGCAATATTAATGTTTGATTCTGAGAACATTTCTCATCTTGCTGTCAAAGATAATTTAGATAATTTTATAGGGATTATTAGCTATGAAGATGTCTTAAACCTACAAAAAAATACTTTGAGTTTTTTAGTCAGGAAAATTGAAAAAGCAGAAAAGCTTGAAAGCATAAAACAAATTCAAAAAAAGGTTACAGTTTTGATAAAAGCCTTATTGGACAGTGGAGCAAAAGCACAGAACATAACAAGAATAATAAGCTCTATTGCAGATGCTATTACAAACAGGTTGATACTATTGTCATTAGAAGAATTTGGAGAACCTCCCTGTCGCTTTGCTTTTGTTGCAATGGGTAGTGAAGGCAGAAAAGAACAAACACTTGCTACCGATCAGGATAATGCCATAATAATTGAAGATGTTGAAAAAGGAAAACTTGAAAATGCAAAAAAATATTTTAAGAATTTTGCAGAAAAGATGAATAATGATCTGGATTATGTTGGTTATAAATATTGCGAAGGTGAGGTTATGGCTAACAATCCTAAATGGATGCAACCACTATCAGTCTGGAAAAATTATTTTACCAAATGGATAGTAAACAGCACTCCTCAAAATTTAATAGACTCTAGTATATTTTTTGATTTTCGTTGCATTTATGGAGAAAAAAAATATACTGATGAATTGAAGCTACATATTGATAAAGTCATCGAAAATAAAGCTGTGTTTTTTTATAATTTTGCTGAATCAGTATTAAATTTCAAAGCCCCTTCCAACATCTCAGGAAGCATAATAAAAACAGCTGCCCCTAAAGAAATAAGCTTTGATATAAAAAAGATATTACTACCCGTATTAGCTTTTATTAAAATATATTCTTTAAAAAACAATATTGCTGAAACAAATTCCCTTAGCAGACTTGAAAAACTATTTACCCAAGATATCATAAAAAATCCAATGTATGATGAATTAGTATTTTCTTACGATTTTCTGATGCTACTAAGACTCAGGTTTCAAATTTTATCAATTTTTAAAAATGAACAACCCTCCAACATTATTGTTGTTAATAAACTTACAGATATTGAAAAAACAACACTTAAAAAAATATTTTCCGAATTGTCGGTTCTTCAATCCAAACTTAGTTTTGATTTTAAAAATATTGCTTGAAAATAAAAAACTCATCAAAAAGAAACATTTTTAATTTTGTAGTGTTTTCTAAGAAACACTAAATATCCAATTCAATTACCACCGGGCAATGGTCGGAATGAAAAGCATCATTTAAAATCTCTACATTTTTTACTTTCGATAAAAGTCCTTCGGAAATAATATTGTAATCTAATCGCCAACCGAGATTTTTTTCTCTTGCTCTTGCACGATAAGACCACCATGAATATTTTATAGTATCTTTATTAAAGTGCCTAAACGAATCAATAAGTCCAAGTTGTAAAAAATCAGTAAACCATTCTCTTTCCTCAGGTAAAAAACCTGAAGAATTGGCATTTCTAATAGGGTCATGAATATCAATTGCCTCATGGCAAATATTGTAATCACCTGAGATAATAATGTTTGGTCTTTCTTTTTTTAGATTTCTTACAAATTCATAAAAAGCATCAAGGAAATTCATTTTAAAATCCTGCCTTAATTCGCCCATACTTCCAGAAGGAATATAAACCGAAATTTGAGTAAGACTGCCAATATCGGCTCTTATCAATCTGCCTTCGATGTCAAAATCTTCTATTCCTATTCCGAATTTTGAAAATTGCGGTTTCTTTTTCGACAAGAGAGCCACTCCGCTATATCCTTTTCTTTCAGCAGAATTCCATAAACAGTGATATCCCAAATCTTCAAATTCTTTTACCTCAAACTGATCAGTTTTAGCTTTAAGTTCTTGAAGACAAACAATATCAGGATTATTATCCGACAACCAAGCAACAAAAGATTTCCTTGAAGCTGCCCTTATTCCGTTTACATTGTAAGAAATTATTTTCATCAATATTATTCTATAATAATTTTTTGCACTAACGCATTCTCCGATGTTATCAATTTCAAAAAATAAATACCTTTCGGATTAGAATTAATATTTATAATGTATGTAATAGCTGAATTTTCTTTTTTAATCTTTTTTGTAAAAACATTTTTTCCGTTACTGTTATAAATATTTATTTCATAAGCCTCTTTTCCTAAATATTTCAAAGAGAATTCACCATTATTTGGATTAGGATAAATATTAAACATTTTTTCACTCTCATTCTCAAATATTGAATTTACCAATTGAATTGATTTTGTAACAGAGTCATTACCACATCCGTTTGAAACAAGTAATTTTACATTATAAGTTCCTCCATCAGGAAATTTATGAATAGGATTTGACACTGAATCTTTAGTGTTGTCATCAAAATCCCATAAATAATGAAAAGCCTCTGATGAATTATCAGTAAAATATACATTAATACTTGAATCGAGATAAGAATAGCCCGCTAATGGTTTTTGATTAAAAACACCTGCTATTACAGGAGTTCTCAAACTACTACAAACATCTTTTTCCTGTACTTCCCAATTGTAAAAGAAATAATAATTATTATCTGTTATTCCTTTCTTAATCGAAAGCATATCGTTAATGACGTAAGGAAAGTTTGTGTAGCTTTCTTTTGTTCTCCATAATGTAGAATTACTTCCTGTTCGTAAAATATAATCATTTCCTTGAGGAACATCAAAATTTAGATTAATTATCTTTTCACCATTTTGAATATAAAGTGATTTTTGATTTATTGTGTCTCCATTATTATCAATCAGAAATATTTCTCTATTTCCCGAGCCAAGTGCATACACTTTTACGGAAGCAAGATTGAATGATTTAAGAGCATCAAAGGTTAATCCGTTTGAACTTGAATAATATCCTCCGTTTCCATCGGTTTTGCTTGATATTCCACAGTATTCCGATTGTCCGTTAGTATATCTTTGAGCATAAAAAGTTGTTGTTTTTGAAATTACTGGAGTATTAAATACGTATCCTTTGTGCAAAAGATTTCCTGCAATAATTGAATCATACCACCAAATAGAATTTTCATTTTCAGCACTTAGCATAACAGAGCCGCTAACACAAGTTGATGATGAAAAAACAATTGGTTTATCAGGAATAATAATCTTTATTCCTGAAACAACAAATGAATCAGTTCCATTTGCATTTGTACTTTTTAACTTTACGCTGTAAGCCCCATTTGAAGTATAATAATGTGTAGGATTTTCTTTTGTGGAATACTTACCATCTCCAAAATCCCATTCATAACTTTGAGGATTATTCAGTGATTTATTTTCAAAATGCAAATTTCCGGTACATGAATTTTTATTGTCAAGTGTAAAATATGCAAATGGAGTTTGGTCGGAACGAATACATCTCCAGATTAATTCAAAACCCTGACGTGTAATAGCATTGTCGGTAACAATACGTATTGTAATTGAATTACCTGATGAAATTATAAGTCCTTCATTGGGCAAAGCACTACCTGTGTAAGTGCCAATTTTTTGTCCGTTTACTCCTGTTCCTTCATAAATACAAAGTGAATCGGAATTATTTTCAATGTCAAATGAAAGGAAATTCAAAACAATTTTTGATGCTCCCTTTGGTGCAATTGTAACGTAAGAATTTGTATTATTAAAATAATCTCCTGTTCCGCCCGGATCAAAAAGTCTTCCTGTACAAGAAGTATAAATTTCTCCCAATGATTCGGCAGGCATAGTATAAATGCATTCAATTGAGGGGTCAACATTTATGTAAGATGTTCTAACAATTGAATCAACACCATTTTTATTTTTAACTATAAGTGTAACATCAAAAAGTCCAACAGAATCATACAAAACAATGGGATTTATCTCGCTTGATGCTGAAGGATTACCTCCGGGAAATAGCCAGAAAAAAGAATCAGCATTGTTTGATTTGTTATAAAAATGATTTGAATAACCAATACAAACTATTGTATCTATTGCACTAAACTCAGCAATAGGAGGAGTGTTTGGCGAATAATAAAGTTCCGATTCCCATAATCCACGACCATAAGTTCCTGCTCTTATTTTCCTTTCTGATTTTACATCATCATAATAAATTTCCAATTCGTTTATAATTACATTAGGTATCCCGTTTGAAAATTGAATCCAATCAAATAAAGTGCTGTCACGGTAGTAAACACCTACATCCATTCCCACATAAAGTCCTGTTTTGGAATCGTTTTGATATACAATACAATTAGCAGGTAAGTTTGGTAAAGAGCCTGAATAATTTATCCAAGTATCTCCACCATTTGTAGAAAGATATATTTTTTCTCCGTTTGAATATCCTGAAAGTGTTACCCAAAGAATTTTAGGATTTTCGGGATGAACAGCGATATAAGTAATTGACAATTGCGGTAAACCAAGTGAAATATCAAACCAATCCGTACCGCCATTTGTTGTTTTTTTAATATTATTACTTTCTGCAACATAAATAACAGTTGGGTCGGAAGGTGCAACAGCAATTGCATCGAATGTAGCAGAACTTGAAAAATTAGAAATTTTCAACCATGAATCACCTCTGTTTGTTGTTTTCCATACGTTTTTATAAGCAGCATACAAGGTTTGAGGGTCATCAGGGTCCATCACAAAAGGTGTCAACCAAGCACCTTGCTCGTTAATTCCTGTTGTTATCCTTTTGAAATTATTACCTCCATTTGATGAACGATAAAGATATCCATAGTACATGGATGAATACATATAATTATTATTAGAATAATCAACAATACATTCAAAGCCATCACCTCCATTAACATCAGCCCAGTTTTTATTCAATCTTTTTGTTCCGTTATCCTGCAATCCGGCAAGAACAATATCAGGGTCAGTAGCTGAAATTCCAATTCTGTAAATTTGAGAAATTACAAGACCTTGACTCAAGTCTGTATAACTATTTCCATGGTCTTTAGACACAAAAACACCACCATCACAACCTACATAAAATGTTGAACTGTTAGGATAAAAATCCATTGCATGAATATCAGCATGAACATAAGGATTTCCTCCTGCTCCTGTCCAATGAGCACTAATCGACCAATTTGAACCACCATTAACAGATTTCCAAATATTTATTCCTCCTACATAAATTTCATTTCTATCAAAAGGAGAAGCAATAATATCAAGGTCATACCATCCTTGTCCTGCATTATCACTACCACTTACGTACCTGCCAAGAATATTGGGAGAGGTTGCCATTGTAGAAAAATCAGCACCACTGTTAGTTGACCTATAAACACCAATTAGATTACTGTTTGAAGGCATTCTTGCAACAACAATATAAACATAATTAGTATCATCAGGAGTAACAGCAATTTCAAATCGTACAGTAGAAGTTGAGGGTAATCCTGAAGTAACTTTTGTAAATGAATTTCCATCATCAGTTGAAAGATAAAATCCACCTGAACCATAATATCCGTATCTTCCTGCATAAACTACAGTAGGATTCCCCGGCTTAAATTCAATATCACGAAAATGACCTGCTTGTTTTAAATCCCAATTATCTCCACCATCAATTGTTTTATAAATACCAGTAGAAGTAGCTGCATAAATTATTGAAGTATCAGTTGGATACATCAAAAGTTTTCGAATTTTTCTTGTTTGATTTACAGTCCAGCTTAAGCCTGTATTCTGCCATGTATCTCCACCATCTGTTGATTTTAAAACACCTATGCTATA
Source organism: Bacteroidota bacterium (assembly GCA_034723125.1). Lineage (NCBI taxonomy): Bacteria > Pseudomonadati > Bacteroidota > Bacteroidota bacterium. The sequence continues at coordinate 17,277 of JAYEOP010000048.1, forward strand.
AGTATCAGAAGCATCACCATCACTTGTTGCAAGATACATCACATTTGGATTAAGTGGATTTATGATAAGATCACTGCAACCTATTACATCTAAATCGTCAGTTATTGGTGTCCATGTAAGTCCGCTGTTAGTACTTTCCCATAAACCACCGGAAGGTGCTCCAACATATATTGTATTTGAAATTGTAGGGTGAAAAGTAACAAAGTTAATTCTACCAATGCCACCTCCCGAAGAAACATTAGGACCTAAAGTTGTCCAATTTCCATTGGAACGGGTATTTGACCTTTTCGATGAATTTTGAATGTTATATTTTTTTATTGCATTAGATGATGCCATTGGATTTGGCAATTTACCCGAAGGAAAAACACGTGGTTCCATAAACCATTCCCACCTTTTATATTGTTTTATACCCCTTACCGTGTCAGAGTCAATGCTTTCCATGAATGAATTAAAACTTTTTTGTATCGTATAAAAGTTTTTATCTGAACTTCCTGAAATACCTTCTATCCATTCCTGAGAATAGCTGTTGTTTATTTGAAAACCAAGAAAGAATATAATTGCAACTGTTATTATTGAAAATCTCATTGTTGTATATCTCTTAAATTTAAACATATTTATCATAGTGCAAAGTTAAGTATTCATAAATGATGTATGGTGTAAAAAAGAGAAAGTTTGGGAATTTGAAATACCTCATTTTCACTTAGCACTAATATTATTTATTGCTAAAGCCCACAATAGGTATAGCTTTTGTTCTAGGCAGTATTTCTTCCATTTCGTCAAATAATGTTCTTTCTATTTTTTTCTCTTTTTCTAATAATTTATAGTTACTAATAAATAATTCTTTTCCGTTTTGATTGCTGTTTTTACTCACATTTCTCATTCCATAAGTCAAATTCCATTCATTAATATTTGCAAATGAAAATAAATCTCTTATGTATTCACTATCGTCATAAGTTATCAACCATTTATGATTTATGTTTTTTAAAACATTAGCAAATCTTTTGTGGTCAAATGATTTGTGCATATTACCATTTTTACCATATAAAGCTGATTTAGTAGCAGAAAAATATGGCGGATCAAGAAAAATAAAAACATTTCCCCCTTCTTTTTCAATTACATCTTGGTAATCATAATTAGTAATATTTGTATTATTTAAAATATATGAAAGAAGCTTTACTCTGTCAATACTTGAAATTGTAAATCGTTTTTCATAAGCTGCTTTTGAAAAACCACCGCTTTCACTTGTCCCTGAAAAAGTGATTCTGTTTAACACAAAAAACGCAGATGCTTTTTTCAATTCATCAAATGATTCAATATTTTTCAATAAATATTTATGTAATTCTTTTCCATTTTTAAATTCCCTTCTCCAACTAGAAACTTGTTCTATTAACTTATCGCAATTTTGCTGTGTTTGTTTCCAAAAATGAAATAGGTTAGGGTATAAATCATTAATCCAGAATGTTTTATGTGGATATTTTTGTTTTAAAGAAACAAAGACAGAACCGCCACCAAGAAAAGGCTCTCTAAATTCATCAAATTCAGGAATAATAGGTAAAATAATTTTCACTGCTCTACTTTTCCCACCAGGGTATCTTAAAGGACTTTTTATCATTTATTCAGCTTTTTCAATGTTAATAATAAAATTGTTTTCTTTTGCTTCTATAAAGAGATTTTCAATTACCTCTTTTTGCTTTTTTGAAAAATTTTGCTTTGAAATAAAATTATTAATCTTGTCCGTATTATCAGATGATAGAATACTTCCATCTAATTTAGTTGAAGTTAATTTAATAACAGGAATTGATTTATATTCAATACCATCAACTTTTACTTCTTTTAAATTTGTGTATAATATCATTTTAAGTAAACCGTCTTTAATGTCGCCATTGCTTGGTAATAAGGCATTTCTTGAATGTTTACCTTCAATGAGATAAAGGTTTTTACCTTCAATTTTTATTTCATCAGTTGTGAAATAATATTTCCCACCAAGATAATTTTCTATTGTAATTGTTGCTTTTGTAAGAGTTGACAGAGCTTCTTTCGGCTGAATAGTTAGCATTTCACGATTTTGGGCATCTTGTGCTTTTTGTCGTGAAGTGTTCATAAAATCTTTAACTCCACTAATGAATTGATTGGCAAATCTATCAATACCTTGTTCATTATGAAATTCAACATCTAATTGTTTGCCAATTTTATTATAAGAAGATTTTGCTTTTTGAATTAAATCAGGGAAAGATTGTTCAATTTCTTTTAAATTCCAATGCAATGCCGAACTATGATAATTTTTTATTTCAGCTATTTTTGTTTTAACTAAATTATTATTGAATTGTTGATTTGTAATTTTATTTTCTCTTGTTGAGTGTTTTTCAGCATTTTCATAGTATGCAAAAACAACAAAAATGCCAAGTAAACTCATCAACGACACTGTATCCCATTGTATAAAATCTCTATCGCCACGTTTGCCTTCATCTTTTATGATGGGGATTACAGTTATTTTTTTTGAATTACCAAGTGTATTGTAAATCCTTTCATAAGGATAAGAACGTGTCCGTTTGGGTGAAACCCATTTAGAAATCCCAAAAGAGAAATTACCATCCTCTACAATTGAACTTGCAGGTAACTTATTAATATTAAAATCCTTAATATCAAATTCTTTTAATTCATTTATCAATTTACTTTGGTATTCAATACCCGTTATTTTAGC
>JAYEOP010000049.1 GCA_034723125.1 Bacteroidota bacterium
ACAATATTACAATTTTTTTGAATTTCTTTATTAAAAAAATATCCACAAATATACAATAAATAAATTAAAAAGATTATTTACTTCAATTTTTAATCCATTATTTTTTATAGAGCTTTCTTAAATTGGAAACATTTAAATAGTGGGAATTGTGGAAAAAATTGCAATATTTGCACTTAAATATATTTTCTAATAAATGGAATATTCTTCCCAAATAATAAAAAATCTTGTTGACAGTTTTGTTAGATTCCCCGGTATTGGAAAAAGAACAGCAATAAGAATGGTGCTTCATCTGTTAAAACAAAATGATGATGAGGTAACAACACTGGGAGAATTAATTTTAAAAACCAGAACTGAAATAAAATATTGTAAAATCTGCCATAACTTATCGGATAAAGAAGTTTGTAATATTTGTAGTGATAATTCAAGGGATCATAGTAGTGTTTGTGTTGTTGAAGATTTAAGGGATATTATTGCAATAGAAAACACCAGCCAATTTAATGGCGTTTATCACGTTTTAGGAGGTTTAATTTCTCCAATCGAAGGTGTTAGTCCATCGGAATTAAATATTAATTCCTTAATAAAACGTATTGAAAAGGATGAAATAAAAGAACTTATTTTTGCTCTGAATGCAAATATGGAAGGAGACACAACAATGTTTTATATTTCAAAACAACTTAAAAACAAAAAAATAAAATTATCAGCTATTTCAAGAGGAATCTCAGTTGGTGGTGAACTGGAATTCGCTGATGAAATTACTCTTGGTAGAAGTATTAAAAATCGTACTACATATCATATTTAATAAATGAAGCTTAGCATCGTCATAGTAAATTATAACGTAAAGTATTTTCTGGAGCAATGCCTATTGTCAGTAAAAAAAGCAATTCAGCAAATGGAATTGTCAAATCCTGCTTTTAGTTCCGAAATATTTGTTGTGGATAATAATTCCGTTGACAGCTCTGCTACTATGCTTAAAACAAAATTTCCTTCTGTAATTTCAATTTTTAACAAAAAGAATGTAGGTTTTTCCGTTGCAAACAATCAAGCGATAAAAATAGCAAAAGGGGAATATATTTTATTATTAAATCCTGATACTGTTGTTAATGAAGATTCTTTCCAAAAGATTATTGATTTTATGGACAAAAACCCTAAAGCCGGTGCTTTGGGTGTAAAAATGATTGATGGTTCAGGAAATTTTTTACCTGAATCAAAAAGAGGATTTCCTTCTCCTCGTATTGCTTTTCACAAAATATCAGGATTGTCAAAACTTTTCCCAAAATCAAAAAAATTTGGGCAGTATCATTTAGGATATTTAGATAACAATTCTATAAATGAAGTCGATGTTTTATCAGGTGCATTTTTTTTGTTACGAAAAGAAACTCTTGAAAAGGTAGGATTGCTTGATGAAGGGTTTTTTATGTATGGTGAAGATATTGATCTGTCATACAGAATTCAACTTGCAGGCTATAAAAACTTTTATTTTCCTGAAACGCAAATTATTCACTATAAGGGAGAAAGCACAAAAAACGGAAGTCTCAATTATGTATTTCTTTTTTATAAAGCAATGATAATTTTTGCCAAAAAACATTTTTCTAAAAAGAATGCTTCACTTTTTTCATTTTTTATAAATATTGCAATTTATTTAAGAGCAGGAGTATCAATAGTTCACAGGTTTTTCAATCGTTCAATATTTTTTCTTTCTGATTTTTCTTTGATTTTCGGAGGACTTCTACTTGTGAAAATATTTTGGGAATCAAATTCAAAAGTCGGGCATGGCATCCCTTATCCAAGGGAATTTCTTATTTATATTTTACCGTTATATTCATTATTATGGACATTAGGTTTATTTTTTGTAAAAAATTATTCAAGACCTTTTAAAATAAGTAAAATTCTAAAAGGTGTTTTATTGGGGACAATTCTTATAAGTTCTTTTTATGCCTTTTTTGAAGAATCTTTCAGATTTTCTCGTGCAATAATAATTCTTGGTACTCTAAGTACTTTTTTCGCATCAGTGATAACTCGCATAATGTATAATTTGATTGTGGATAAAAGTTTTAATCTTTGGTTTTCCAATGAAACAAAAATTGCAGTTGTTGGAAGCAAAGAAGAAAATAAAAGGGTATTACAATTGTTGAATAGAAGTCCTTTAAACTTCAAATATGCCGGTTATATTTCTCCCCCCAATCAAGAATCTAATGACAAATCTAATCTTGGCACTATTAATCAACTGAATGAGATAATTCATGTTTTTAATATTCGTGAATTGATTTTTTGTTCAAAGGATATTACCTCCTCTGCGATAATTGAAATTATGACCAAAGTAGAAAAAAAGGATGTAATATTTAAAATTGCACCTCCTGAAAGTCTTTTTGTTATTGGTAGTAACGACAAAAATAATAGTGGAGATTATTATACAATTGATATTGAACTGTCCATTTCTAAAACCGAAAACAAGACTAATAAACGAATGATGGATATTTTTGTCTCCTTATTTTTCTTAATTTTTTATCCTGTATTTGTTTGGTTTCAGAACTCAAAAATTGGATTTATTAAAAATATTTTTTCAGTGCTGATAGGAAACAAAAGCTGGGTTGGATACATTGACAATGAAGAAAACAATCAACTGCCGAAAATAAGAAAAGGAGTTTTAAGCTCAGCAGTAACATTTAAAAGAAAAGAGCTTGAAGAAAAGAGAATCAAACAGTTAAATCTTATTTACGCAAAAGATTACTCAGTATTTACTGATGTAAAAATAATGAAGGATGGAATTAGAATGTTAGGAAATTGATGATTTTATACTTTTCCACTACCACAAAATGAAATTCAGCGAACAAAAAGCTTCTATAATTTTTTTATTGTAAATTCAATCTTTTATGAATAAAGTATATCTTTGCACTTTTAAAAAAAATGACTTATGGCAAAGAAACAGATAGTAAAAAGAGAAAATAAAGACACTGCATTTAATATTCCAATTTTCACACCGGAAAACAAAACTAAATTGGAAGATTTTTACGAGAATAATAAAAAAATAATTACTTATGTTTTAACAGGAATTCTTATAGTACTAATTGCATTTTTCGCATATAAAAACCTGATTTTAAAACCAAAAAATCAAGAAGCAAAAGAGCTTGTTTTTATGGCTGAAGATTATTTTGCCAAAGATTCTTTTGAACTTGCACTCTATGGTCAAGCGGAAGCTTTTTACGGATTTCTTGATATCCTTGATGAATTTTCAATGACAGAAACAGCAAACCTTGCAAATTATTATGCAGGAATTTGTTTTCTTCACATAGGTGAATTTGAAGACGCAATAAAGCATCTGAAAAAATTTAAAACGAATAGTGAAATGTTAAAGCCTATTTCATTAGGAGCTATTGGCGATGCATATAGCGAATTACAAGAATACGAAAAAGCTTGTGATTATTATCTTAAAGCAGCTGAGGCAAAAGTCAATAAATTTTCAACACCATTATTTTACATGAAAGCAGGTAAAACTTATGAAGAAATTGCTGAATACAAAAAGGCAATTGAAGTTTATAACAGACTAAAAGAAGAATTTCCAAAAACACAAGAAGGCATGGATGTGGAAAAATATATTGGAAGAGCTGAAGCTAAGCTTAACAGTAAATAATTTTTGTTATGAGCATAAAGCAAGGTCCCGAAGAAAACTTTGATTTTAGTGAAGTAAAAAATGTTAAAAAATTAAAAATCGGAATAGTTACTTCCGAATGGAATCCAAAAGTAACAGCCTCTTTGTTAGAAGCTTGCAAAAAAACTTTAAGAAAATATAACATCATAGACGAAAATATTACAGAAAAATGGGTTCCGGGTTCTTTTGAATTAGCTCTTGCGGCACAGTGGCTTTTTGAATTAAAAAATGTTGATGCAGTTGTTTGTTTGGGTTGTATCATAAAAGGAGAAACACCGCATTTCCATTATATTTCCGAAGCAGTAGCTCTTAAAATTGCCGACCTTTCATTAAAATACAACCGACCTGCCTCCTTTGGAGTTATTACCGCAGAAACAGATGAACATGCGATAGAACGTGCAGGTGGAAAAAAAGGAAACAAAGGTGAAGAAGCAGCAATGGCAGTTCTAAAAATGCTAAAAATAAAAGACGACCTCAGATATAAATCTCAGGGGAATGTGGGTTTTTAGTACCTAAAGTACTTAGTGACACTACTTAGAGTTAAAAGCTAATCCTACGGACTTGCTTCGCTTCGAAAGTTACGGATAAACAGACCGCAGACGGCAGGTATTTATCAAAGGACCGAGGTCAATATTTTTATAAATATTTGCTTCTATGCTGTCAATTGCTTGTGAAATATTTGATTGAATTAATGTTTCTATTGAACTTAATTTTGAAGTATCTTTTAGTAAATATTAGCTCATAAAAAAACAGGCTCACAGTTTACTATAAGCCTGCCTTCTGTTATTTGATCGTAGTTGCAAACTACTACCAGTCTGGAATAAACAACTTTCATCTTTTATTTTGGTTCGGAAGACTTATTGGAACAGGGGATGGAGGTCCATTTTTATTATAATATACTTCTTTAATTAATTGACCTTTATCTGAATAATATTTCCAGAGTTCTCTTTTTTCTTTAAGTTTGCTTCTCCTTTTAATTGAAATAATACAACCTAGAAAATTCCTACGATTGCAAGCCAAATTCCCAAATTTGCCAATTTCCCTAATCGAATTATTTGAGTAAAAACTAACCCATAACCTATTTTGCTTAGTATATTTTAATAAAGGAATTATAGAGCCTGATAATGAGAAAATATATGAATATATTGTATCATTGCTCTTACAATAATATTTGCTCTTTAATAGATAATCTACACTTTTAGTTTTACTCCGTATCGTTCCTCCATTAATAGTATCATATGTTTGAGCATAAGAGCTTTGTAAAACTAACAACAATATAAAAAATAATATCACTCTCATTACATTATCTAATTTTATGAGGCAACATATACTGCTGTCTATTTTTTATTCTAATTACATTATTGTTGTCTAGTCGTATTCTTGAAAGCTTTGCATATGGACTAACTCCATCAATAGTAGTTGATAAAAGAATAAAATTTATCTTATCAGTTGGAGTTAATAAACGTTTATATTCTCTTTGATTAGTGTATCTCAATTGCCCCTGTGGGTCTATAAAAGTATTTTTACCTGCACTATATTGAGCGTCATGTGCTTCCACTTCATCAATCATGTCATAATTAATAGGATCCCAAGTGTTCTGAATTCTATTAAATTCAAAACCTAACTCACCATATTCAAACTGTATCCCATGCTTTGTCTCATGATCCAATGAAGATCCACGCAATTCGCCAGAGAGTTTGCGGTCTGTAACTGTGCTTAATACATTTCCGAGATGCTCACTTTGTTTATGTTCTAAAGCCCTTTTCCTGTCTAATCCCATAGAAAAGGAACTTCCGCTTTGCTCCAGTATGTCTAATTTT
>JAYEOP010000050.1 GCA_034723125.1 Bacteroidota bacterium
GCTTCAATACCTTGCCATTTAAGTAATTTGTCAGTCAAACTTTTAGTAATAATTAACTGTGCTTGCTTAATACCTTCTGCTTCCACTTTTTTTCTTTCAGCTTCTTTTTTTGCTACTTCTAATTTAAATTTATACTCAAGAGATTCTTGTTCTTGCTTGAGTTTCTTTTCAATAGCAGATTTGATTTTTGGAGGAAGAGATATACTACGGATTAATACGTCTTTTACAAAGATATGCCTATCTGCAAGTTTTTTCTTTGTTTCTTTTAGTATTTCACCTGCAATTTCATCTCTTTTTGTAGAGTAAATTTCTTCAGGAGTGTATCTTCCGATGATATTTCTTGTTGATGCACGTACACCTGGTATAACAAGAACTGATAAATAATCTGTACCAACTTCATCATGTAAATATCCAATTTTGTTATGAACAGGATAATACCAAAGTGAAACATCAATTTTGATGTCCAAACCGTTTGATGATAAAACATCTAATTTTTCTATTGTTTGTTGTTGTCTTACATTGTAAACAATCATTTTGTTCCATGGTGCTATTACATGAAATCCTTGACTTTGAACATTTTCTTTATCCAATCCTCCCGAAAATCTTTTAAAAACAACACCTTTTTCTCCTGGTTGTAATGTAATAAACATTGAACTTGAAAAAATAAGGAGTACAACGATAACAACTCCGACAATAACTAATACTTTTGTTAATTTTTGATTTTGCATAATTTAAAATTTAGGTTTATATTTTGACAAAGATAATATTTTTTGTGAATCTGACTCATAAAATATTTTTATTAATGAAGATTCATCATTATTTTTTACATAGTTCTTTACAATTTGCCATCCAATCCATTGCCCGAGTCTTGCAGGAGAGTCTTGAGGAATACCATAAGCATTAGTAAAAGGACCATCATCAATGTACTTCATAATTTTTCTGCTGTTTGTTTCATAGAGTACATCATTTTCAACCAATTGTTTCCATAATTCACCTTCATTTTTTTTACACCATTTTATTTCTTCTTTGCTATATCGTATTTTAATAGAATCTGCAACATCAGTAAGCATCAAGTCAAGAAAAAACATTTTTTTACCGGCATAGATCATCGTTGATAAAAGATTATCAGCCCTCTGTTGTTCTTCAGGGAATTTGTTAGTAAAATATGCTTTTAAAAACTCACTGACAATATAATTCTTATTCAAATATTTTATTCTGTAATTGGGAAACAGGCTAGGATAATATTTGTAATCCGAACCGAGAAATAAATCAAGGGAAATGAACATCATATTTTCAAAAGTACCTGTACCAAAACCAAAGTTTGAAACCAAGCTATAAACTTCGGGCAAAGTATCTTTTGGGAAATAATACTTTATATGTTTAAATGCCTCTGTTACATCATCTTCCAACCAGCTAATATCATCGTACATTTTATGAACATCCTGATATAACTCCTGAGAATATTTGTCGAAAATAAAATTTTCCATCCTTTGAAAATATAATGAATCATTTACACTGCCTGCTCTGGCAATTCTTTCTATAAAAACCTCAAAAACATCCGGATACTTTTTATGAAGTTCCGTAAATTCATTATTAAAGTTATCCTTTTTAAGTTTATAAACTTCTTCATCAAATCTTTTGATATTTACTTCAACATCAATATCTTTAACATTTACATAATATTTCCCATGTTTTTTACATGAAAAAAGAATTGTTTGAATAATAATTAATAAAATCAGGATTTTGTAATACCTTTGCAATTGCATAAAATTATTTGTATTTTTTTGAGTTAACTTATATTCTCATGTTTTTTATTCATGGACAAAATTAATGAAAAATGAAAAGACTTTTAGTAACACTAGCACTTATTTCAATATTTTCTTTTAGTAAGGCACAACAACTTCAATTGGGGCTTAGGTTTAATCCTCAAATTTCGTGGTATAACATAACTAATGAAAATCAAAAATTGTACATTGAGAATGATGCTGCAAAATTGGGTTTTTCCTACGGATTGATGGCAGATGTTAATTTTACAGAAAACTATGCTCTTTCATCGGGAATTTTTCATAACCTTTTTTATGCTAAAACCTCTGTGGATACTAGTATCTTTTCACCGGATTATAAAGACTGGAAATTGCAATATATTCAAATTCCTCTTTTATTAAAAATGAAAACCAATGTAATAAATAATTTTATTTATTACGGCAAATTTGGGCTTACTCCACAAATGAGAATCAATGCTGAGGTAGATACTAAGGTTGCTGAAAATATTAGACTTTTTAATCTTTATTTAACAATAGGAGGTGGAATACACTATTTAATAGGAGGGAATACTGCACTTCTTGGAGGAATAACTTTCCATAATGGTTTTGTGAAAATAAATAAAGATGATGAATTTAATATTAAAACCGGATATTTTTCACTTGACCTTGGTGTGCTTTTTTAAAACTAATTGTTTGTAACTGTGAAAATTGCATTAGCACAACAAAATTTCAAAGTAGGAGATTTTGGAAATAATACTAAGAAAATTATTTCTCTAATAGAAGAAGCAAAAAAGCAAAATGTTAAACTGATAGTTTTTCCAGAAATGGCTATATCTGCTTATCCTTCAAAGGATTTTTTTAATTCAGATTCTTTCATTGACAGTTGTTATAATTCAATAAATAAAATTGCAAGTCATTGTGATTCAATAGCTGTAATAATTGGCTCGCCAAGTAAAAACACAGCTAAAGGAGGAAGGCAACTATTTAATTCAGCATTTTTTATCAAAGATGCTAAGGTTGAAAAAATTATTAACAAAACAATTCTTTCGGATTTTAATTTCTTTGCTGAGAATCAATATTTTGAACCAAACAAAGATTTCTCACTAATTGAATTTAACGGATATAAAATTGGAATTACTATTGGTGAAGACATTCAGGAAATTAAAAGTCCGAATAATTTTAAAACACCAATGGAGGAACTACAAAAGCTTGATCCTGATTTTATTATTAATATTGCTACTACTCCATTTTCCTTTTCTCAGCAAACTAAACAACTAAAACTGTTACAAGAAAATGCAATAAAAAATAAACTTCCTATTTATTACATTAATCAAGTTGGAGCTCAAACAGAAATACTTTTTCAAGGTGGCTCAACTTTAGTTAATTCAACAGGTAAAATAGTTGAGCAACTAAGTTTTTTTAAAGAAGAGTTGAAAATTATTGACCATAAAAATGCAATAACGAGAAATAATCTTCCACAATTTATTCCAATACCAAAGATAGAAAAAGTCCATGATGCTCTTGTTATGGGTGTTAAAGATTATTTTCAAAAACTCGGTTTTACAAAAGCAATTCTTGGTCTTTCAGGAGGAATTGATTCTGCCGTAACACTTGCTATTCTTGAAAAAGCCTTAGATGCAAAAAATGTTAAAGCACTTTTGCTTCCTTCAATGTTTTCTTCATCACATTCTGTTGATGATGCAGAAAAGCTTGCTCAAAATTTAAGCGTTGATTATGAAATTTTGAACATCGCTAACATTTATAAATCTATTAACAAAACATTAGAGTCTTCTTTTAAAGGAAAAGAATTTGACTTAACAGAGGAAAATATTCAGGCACGGATAAGAGCTATTTTATTGATGTCTTTTTCCAATAAATTCGGAAATATATTAATTAATGCTTCCAACAAAAGTGAAATTGCTGTTGGCTACGGAACACTTTATGGAGATACTTGTGGTGGGTTATCCGTATTGGGAGATGTTTATAAAACAGAAGTTTTTGAGCTTGCAAGATTCATCAATTCGGAAAAAGAAATAATTCCTGAAAATACCATAACAAAGCCACCCTCAGCAGAATTAAGACCCAATCAGCAAGACTCCGATTCACTACCGGATTATGATATTCTTGATGAAATTTTATTCAATTATATTGAAGAATCAAAAACTATTGATGAAATCTTTGAAATGGGATTTGATAAAAAAGTTGTTAAAAAGGTAATTAGCTTAGTAAATATTAATGAGCACAAGCGACATCAGTTAGCACCTGCATTACGTATTTCCGATAAAGCATTCGGAATAGACAGGGATATGCCTATTGTTGCTCATTATAATTTTTAGACTCATCATTCAACAGCTTATCACTTCTAATAAAAATTATCATCAAAAGAGTAAAAAAGCTAATTCCCCATTGCCTTTCCAAAGCTGATTCTACCATAAAGGCGATAAACATTACAACCCAAAAAGATAGGAAAATAAAATCCCAAGTTTTAAATATTTTTATTAGAGGGTAGAAAAAGATGAATGCAAAAATTAAGAAACCTAAGATACCTGTTCCTGCAAGAATTTGTAGAAATTGATTATGAGGTCCTTTTTGGTTGACTTCTTCTAAAATAGTATTCTCCTTTTTAAAAATTATTTTCATATCCTCTTTTACATCTGCTTTTGATACACCTATAATTGGAGATTTCAAAAATACTTTAAATGATTTTTCCCAATATTCAAAACGCATTGAAATTGAATAGTGATTTATATCTCCATTGTTTTTATTTGTTTCTATGTCTTCAATAGTTTTTTGCAATCTGTTATTTAAGGAATCAACGTATGTTAAGGATAAAAATGCTAGCAAAAGAATCACAACAATAAATCCTAAAGACAAAAAGTGTTTTTTATTTTTTAATCCCCAAAATATAATTAAAGCAAAAACACTAGCATAAAACCCTGCTAATCCTGTACGTGCGGCAATTACATGTAGAAAAACAATATTTAAAATTACAGTTATCCATAAAATGATTTTCAAGTTTTTATTTTTGATATGACAAAGACTAACTATTGCAGTTGAGATAGTTGAAAATGCAAGAATAAAACTAAAGTAAATATGGTTAATATCCGTAACAATGGGAATTGGTTTCGCTTGAAAAATTAGAGCATCAAATTCTTTTTTATGTAAAATATAATTAATAAATGAAGCACTCCCTGAAATAAAAACAAAGAGCTGAAGTGCTAACAAAAAAAATATCAAGTTCTTCTTTTTGTAGATTTCTGAAGATAAAAGTCCAAAGGGTAAAAGCAAAAAAGGTAATTTTAAAACAACGTCATCAAGATAATTGTCGGTATTGTTAGAATAAATTCCACCGAGTAGAACAACTGCAAAAAGAAGAATAAAACTTATCAGAATTTTATCTTTTAAAATTTCTTTTAAAATTTCGCTAAAGCTATGAGTAAAAAAAACAGAGAGAAATATTATAAGTATTGAGATGCTTAATAAAACTTTTGAGAAAATCAAACCGGCAAAAAACAAAATTATACCTATGGGTGCAATATTCTTTTGTATTTTTTTAATATCCATATTTATTTAAATAATAAAACTAAATGCAGAACTGATTAATATTAATCGGAATAATAAAGTAATTTTACTCTTGACATTTTATCTTTTAATCCTATTTGTTTTGCTGAATATTTTGAGATTTTAATTAT
>JAYEOP010000051.1 GCA_034723125.1 Bacteroidota bacterium
CGGGTAATCTAAAAGATTAAGTTTTGAGAGATATAAAACATTCAATACCCTTCCGGTTCTACCGTTTCCATCACTAAATGGGTGAATAGCTTCAAACTGGTGATGCAGGATAGCCATTTTAATTAAACACGGATTTTCACGGTTAAAAATGCCCCGTACTTTTAAGAGTATGCTGCTCCTTCAAAAACCAATTGTTTGTTGTTGAGCCATGGTCTTTTTATTTCTTTGAATTTGTTCATATTTTCAAGAACCATGGTTAAGTTTCTTTTCTTTTTAAATTTTTAAGTAGTGCCTCTAAGAAAACTATCAAATTTTATGATTTCTAAGATTTTTGACCTGCCTTTGCCGTCAGGCAGGTGAGATTTTTATTTTTTGAGACGAGGCGATGCCTTAGCATCAGTGAGTTGAGAAAGATAAAAATATCGCAAAAAGATAGGAATCTAATTTTGCAGAGTTTTCTTAGAGGCACTAAATAATCTGCTTTCTGAATTGATACTATCATTGTGCTATATTTTATTTGTTATTTTTTCTACTAAAATTTCCCCTACGAAATTTCTACCCAGCTAAATCTTTCTTTTTTGCTTTCTTTTAAATGATTTTTTAATGATTTATTTTTTTCTTTGGATAAGTTCGGGTCATCTTCAATAAGTTTTATGGCAATTTTTCTGGCAACTTCTAAAATTTTGTGATCAGTTGCAAGGTCAGCAATTTTAAAATTCATAATTCCACTTTGCTTTGTGCCTGTAACTTCTCCGGGACCACGCAACTTAAGGTCAGCCTCAGCAATTCTAAAACCATCATTTGTGTCAGTCATTATCTTCATTCTTGTGCGTGCATCATTTGTTAACTTATAGGAAGTCATTAAAATACAATAGGATTGATCGCCACCTCTACCTACTCGTCCACGTAGTTGATGCAATTGAGACAAGCCAAATTTTTCAGCACTTTCAATTACCATAACCGTGGCATTAGGAACATCAACACCTACTTCAATAACTGTTGTAGAAACAAGAATATCAAGTTCCCCTTTAACGAACCTTTGCATTTCTTTATCCTTGTCCTCGGTTTTCATTTTCCCATGCATTATTCCTAATTGATATTCGGGACGTGGAAATTCTCTTAAAACCAAATCGTATCCTTCCATGAGATTTTTGTAATCAAGTTTTTCCGATTCTTCAATCAAAGGATAAACAATGTAAACCTGATTTCCTTGTTTTATTATTTTTCTGATTGAACCAATTATTTTTAATCTATTTTTTTCAAAATAATGTTTTGTAATTATTTCTTTTCTTCCCGGAGGCATTTCATCAATAACAGAAATATTTAAATCGCCATAAAATGTCATTGCCAGTGTTCTTGGAATTGGGGTAGCTGTCATGACTAAAATATGGGGAGGGATTGTGCTTTTCTTCCACATTTTTGCTCGTTGAGCTACACCAAATCTGTGCTGTTCGTCAATAACTACAAAGCCAAGATTATTAAACTTTACTGTATCTTCAATTAATGCATGAGTGCCAATAAGTATTTGAGTTTCATTTGATCTTAGTTTTTCATCAATAATTTTACGTTCAGCTTTTTTTGTTGAGCCGGTTAGTAAAACAACTTTTACATCAAGTTTTTCTACTAATTTGCTAATTGTATTAAAATGCTGTTTTGCAAGTATTTCTGTTGGAGCCATTATGCATGTTTGAAACCCATTGTCGAGTGCAATAAACATTGCCATAAGAGCAACAATTGTTTTCCCACTTCCCACATCACCTTGCAACAATCTGTTCATTTGCTTTCCCGAATTGAAATCACTTCTTAATTCTTTGATAACTTTTTTTTGAGCATTTGTTAACTCAAAAGGTAAAACATTGTGAAAAAAATTATTAAAATAATCTCCAACTTTTGAAAAAATTACTCCCTTATTTTGTGTTTCTTTTTTCCATTTAAAACTACATAGTTCAACTTGAACAAAAAATAATTCTTCAAATTTTAAACGATTTTTTGCTTTTTCAAGAATTTCAATATTTTCAGGAAAGTGTATTTGTTTGTATGCTTCTATTCTTGTAATAAAATTAAAAGACTTAGAAATATTGTCAGGTAAAACTTCAGGAATTTGATTTCCTACAGTTTGGAATAATTGCTTTTGTAATTTCATTATTCCTCTGCTACTCAATCCTTTTGAAGCTAACTTCTCCGATGAGTTATAAACAGGTTGAAATTTCATAGATTCACTTTCGCTTTTCCCGTTTTCCAGCAAATCTATTTCGGGATGAACAATATTTATAGTTGACCTGAATGATGAAGGTTTACCATAAACTAAATATTCTTTTTTTGCTTTTATTGAATTTATTATCCACTTTGTTCCTTTAAACCAAACGAGTTCAATACTTCCTGTATTATCAGTTAAATCTGCAATTAAGCGTTTGCTTCGTCCACTTCCTGCTTCACGCAAATTTTCAATTTCACCTTTTATCTGAATGTAGCTACTATCAGAACGTACTTCTTTAACCTTATAAAATTTTGTTTTATCAACATATCTAAATGGAAAATGATTTAGCAAATCTTTTAAAGTAAATATCTGAAGTTCTTTTTGTAAAACTGTTGCTCTTTTGGGACCAACACCTTTAAGATATTCAATTTCTGTGTATAATGTTTGCCTGTAAATCATTTTTTAAACCAAATAATTATTCATTTTTTTTAATAAAATAATTTTCTTCCTTTTTCCAATCAAAGGTCGCTATCATTTTTTTTATATCAACTTTAATAAAATCCAATACAGGTTGTAAAGAGTCACTGTTTGCTTTTGCACTAAAATATAGTGAGGCATAAATATAATTTTCAACTGAATCTGTTAGAAAAAAATTATATGAGGTTGCTGTATTTCCTCTCAATTCATAAAACATTCCTGATACCTTATCTTTTTGTACAATAAGTTCTTCCTTGATTTTTTCTGCTTTAACGGTATGTTTATACACTAATGTTCGGGTATCTTCTGTCAATTTGTACAATCCGTCTTTGTCCTTAAATTTTTTGTAAGTAATATGTATTGTTGCGTTAAAAGGTTTGTAAACAACATTCAACCAACATGGTTTTGCGTTTTTTGTTTTGTCTTTTTCGACCTTTGCATATATTGGAAAATCAAAAATAAAAGGACATAAAGAATCATAAGTTTTGTATCCTCTTTCGGGGAAATAAATTCTAAAATAAGAACGTGGTTTTGGTGTATATGTATTTTTACATGATGATACTATTAACAAAACTAATAAGAAAGAGAAAAGTTTTATAAAAGGTTGCATGAATTTAGAATTAATAAATCATTAATTTAAGTTACAAAATTAACAAGAATCTTTTATGAATAAGACAATTTTTAATTAATAATGGGTACACTCTAAAAAGTATTAAAATGATTTTCAGCTCCTTTCTACCCCAAACTCTAAAGGGAAATGTAGCTGAAAATCAGGACTCTCTTTAGGGAATGGGGCAATTCCTGATTTTCAAATCCTACACTCATTACTTTTTAGAGTAGATTCATAATATAATTTTAGATTATCGCTTTCTCTCTTTTTTCAAAATTCACAAATGTTAGAATGCTGTAAATGTTTATATGTCAGTTGATAAAAAAGATAATCATTTTTTATTTGGAATTGCATATACAGAAATTGTAAATTGCTATTAGTTTTATATGTGGAATAAAACTATTTAGTTACTTAACCGAAAAACATTGATAAAACCAAATAAATGACAAAAAAACTAAAAGAGAGTAGATTTAAATATTGGAAAATACTTATTGTAGATGACGATGAGATGTTGCATTTTTTAACAAAAAGACTTTTACAAAACTTTCAATTTGAAGAAAAAAAACTAATGTTTCTTCATGCATATTCAAAAGCTGAAGCAGAAAAGGTTTTTTCAGAACATGAGGATATTGCAGTTATTTTGCTTGATGTTGTTATGGAAGAATGGGATTCAGGATTGAAATTTGTTGAACATGTGAGGAAAGTTGTCATAAATAATTCGGTAAGAATAATAATTATGACAGGACAATCAAAAGTAGCACCTGAAAAACAGACAATAATTAATTATGACATAAATGATTATAAAACAAAGCAGGAATTAACATCCAAAAATAAACTTTTTATATCAATATTAACAGCACTACGTTCTTATAGAGACATTAAAAAAATTGAAGAATATTCAAAAACACTTGAAGCAAAAGTAAAAGAAAGAACACGTACAATTGAAATACAAAACAGGCGATTAGCACATGAAAAGATAATTTCAGAAGATTTGTTGTTAAATACGCTTCCACAAAAAGTAGTTTCTGACCTTAAAAAATTTGGAGAAACTACTCCCGAAGATTTTAGTGATGTAAGTGTTTTCTTTTCCGACCTTGTTGGCTTTACTGAAATGTCGGCAAAACTAAAACCGCAAGAATTGATTTCTGAATTAAATATTATATTTACAGCTTTTGATGACATAATGGAAGCCTATAATTGTGAAAGAATAAAAACAATTGGTGATGCATATATGGCAGTAAGCGGAATGCCTGAAAAAGATAAAAATCATGCTGAAAATATTATTAATGCTTCTATTGAGATTATAAAATTTGTTGAAGAACGAAATATTCAAAAAGACTCAAAATGGGAAATTAGAATTGGAATAAACTCAGGAAATATTGTTGGAGGGATAGTAGGGGTAAAAAAATATATTTATGATGTTTTTGGAGATACAATAAATGTAGCATCAAGAATGGAATCAAATTCAACGCCAATGCGTATTAATATTTCGGATGCTACATATAAACTTGTTCAAGACAAATATGTTTTTTCAAGCAGAGAAGCTATGGAAATTAAAGGAAAGGGTAAGATGAAAATGCATTTTGTAGATAAAAAAATTGAAAGGATTTTTGCAAAGGTTTCTTAATAGGAATGTATTTAGTGGCAGTAAGAAAACTTTGTATTACTCATTATACTTGGGCTTTGAATTAAAAATGGATGTGAATGTAAAAGTCATTCAATTGTCATTAATAGTCATTTAGCCAAGCTGTCATTGGGTTTTGTAACTTAATGACAATCAAATGACTACTTTATTACATTAGATTCAAGCGACAGGATACAGATAATATTCTAACAGTCAAAAACATACGAGTTTTCTTATAGACACTAATTAGTGCTTATAAGAAAAATCATTATTAGAATATTGCATATATATTAATTTTAATCTACGAATCTGTCTTTGACAGACGTAGTCTTACTTCTATTACACTTAGCATGTCTTCGACAGACGAAGTCTGTGGCTTTAATATTTGTTTTGCCCACACAAATCAACATAGAAGCAAAAAATTCTCAATAATTCAAATTATTTTTTATTCAGTTTAAATTATTATTTTTAAATTTACAATTTTATTAATGTTATTAAAAGTGAATTTTGAAATACATATACTTTCAAGTGCTACGGGAAGTC
>JAYEOP010000052.1 GCA_034723125.1 Bacteroidota bacterium
ATTTTTTTTTAGTAAATCAGAAATTGCTATATATTTGACAAAAATTTATTCGGTGCTTAGGGTTATTAGACAGACTGACGTTGGCGTGCATTAAAGACAACAGAATAACAATGAAAGATATAGTTCTAAACCAAATAAATATGAATTAACTTTGTCGTAGAAAATTTTTGAGTTATGGGTAAAACGACAAAAATAAAAGTTGAAGAAAAATTAATCTCAATTGTAAAAAGAGACGAGCAGGATTATATATGTCTGACTGATATGGTAAGAGACGAAGAAGGAAGTGTCCATATTAGAAACTGGATGAGAAATAGAAATACCGTTGAATTTATTGGATTATGGGAAACTTTGCATAATCCGAATTTTAAACCTGTCGAATTCGACACCTTTAGAAAACAAGCCGGGCTGAATAATTTTAATTTAACACCGAAAAAATGGATTGAGAAAACAAATGCGATAGGAATTATCTCAAAATCCGGAAGATATGGTGGGACTTATGCACACAAAGATTTAGCATTTGAATTTGGAGCATGGATAAGTCCAATGTTTAAATTATTGTTAATTAAGGAATTCCAACGATTAAAAGAGATTGAAACCAATCAGTATAATTTAGAATGGAATGTAAAACGCATTTTAAGCAAAACAAATTATTTCATTCATACAGACGCAATTAAAGAACACATTATTCCGAAAAAGAATTATGAAAAAAGTGATGAATGGATTATTTATGCTGAAGAAGCAGATTTATTAAATGTTGCAATGTACAATTGTAAAGCAAAAGATTGGAGAGAGGCAAATCTTGAACACGCAAGAAAAGGATTGAACATTAGAGATTTTTCAAGCATAAATGAATTGGTTGTTTTATCAAACCTTGAAAATGCTAATGCCATAATGATTAGTGAGAACATTGACAAAATAAAGAGATTTAAACAACTAAAGATAATTGCAAAATCACAATTAAAAACGTTGGATAATCAGGATTTTATAAAATCATTGAAACGACTTAATGAAACAACTTTTATTAATGAAGAAAACAGGTTGAAGAAGAAATAATACTAAACCGCTATTAAGATGCTGATTAAGAAAATAAATTATTTTTGTTTTGTTTTTCTTCACAAAATTCTTGCATAGCTGTGGCTACGGAATAATTTTTTGAATAAAAACAGGGCGAAAAGAAATGTTTTATTTTCAGTATCTTGATGGCGGTTTAGTATAACGACACGCCAACAAGCAATATAATAAAGTGGGCAGATAGTGTTAAATATGAACGATTTAACTTTAAATAACCATCGTGGCAAAATGAAAGATTGGTTTTTCAAAAAGCCAAACGCACCATATTCAAACCGTCAGACTGTCTAAAAAAATCAACAATTTGTAGATTAAAGATAATTTGCCACCAAAGGAATAATTTCTATTTTTATACTATGAAATTTATACAAGGAAAAGATAGAAGGCAGTCCTATATTTTTCCAACATCACTGAAAGAAGCAATTCGAAAAACGTAACCTAAAAAAAGCAAATTATTTTTGAGTAAAGCAGAAATAGCTTTATATTTGACAAAAATTTAATCGGTGGTTTGGGTTATTAGACAGACTGCCGTTGGCGGTAATTAAAAAACAGAAAAATATGAAAATGAAAACTTTATTATTAATATGGATATTATTTATAATTCCTACAATAAATTTTGCACAGTCAAATGAGTATAATCTATCAAACCTGATAAGTTTTGACGGAGAACCGTCTTTGGCAATTAATCCGACTAATCCTGACAATATTATAGCTGGTTGGATGCGTTTACGAATTGACCAAAGAATGTGGATTGCCACCAGAGCCTCATTTGACGGAGGGGCAAGTTGGAGCACATACAATTTTTTACCCCACATTGATAATTCATATAACTCTGCTGATGTTTCTATCGCTTTTAATAACTCAGGAGTAGCTTATTTATCATATATTGATGTAGATTGGTCAGATACAACTGCAACTGTTTTTGTTACTAAATCACTTGATGGCGGACTTACTTGGGAATCTCCTGTCCCTGTTTTTCATTCAAGTGATACACCAGATAAACCTGTTGACCGTCCATGGATTGCAGTCAATAACAGCGGAGGACCAAATGACGGAACCATTTATTTAACGGCTATGTCGCTTTATTATGATATGATATATCCACATCATGTTTATTTAAAAACATCAATTGATGGCGGTAATACATGGAGTAGTATAAAACAAGTTGACGACAGTCTGCATTCAGTTGGTTCACTTCAAATTTCATGGGGAGCAATATCGGTAGGCGGAGACGGGAAAGTTTATATCGGTTATTATTCTTACGATACATCAGTAAGTCCGTTTGTAAGAGCTTATGTAGCAAGTACAACTGATTTTGGAAATAGTTTTCAATATAATGTCGTAGCAAATGTATTTGTTACTGCAACAACAGATTATACAAACGGATATTCTATTGCCGCCTCGCCTACTGATACAGGTGCAGTCATTATGACATGGATAGACGACCGATATGGTGATGCAGATGTTGTTTATTCCCTTTCTACGGACGGAGGAATAAATTGGTCCTATCCGGCAAGATTAAACGATGATACGGCAGGTAACGGAGTAATTCAGGACAGGGTATGGTCTTATTTTTCAACTGACGGAAAATATGTTGCTGGGTGGAGAGACAGAAGACTTAACGGGACAGGTGCATTAGTTCCCTCTGATATTTATTTAACCTATTCAACAGATGGAGGGAATTCATTCAGTCAAAATTTCAGAATGAGTGATATATCTGCAACGCATGCACCACTTCCTTGCTGTAACTCATTTTTAGGGGTAACAATTAATAATGATTATGTTTATGCCATTTGGGGTGAAGACAGGAATACCGACTGGGAAATTTACATTAATAAATTGCTTATACAAACAACAAATATCAAAAATATAAAAAATGACAATTCAGATATATTAATTTATCCAAATCCGGTTACATCAAATATCAATATTCAATTTTATTTGAAGGAAAAGCAACAAATACAGTTACAATTATTTGACATATCAGGGAAACAACAAACTACAATTTTTAATAAAATGTTTACATCAGGCGAACACATAATTAATGAAAGTTTTGATTATGTCCCGAAAGGAGTTTATATATGCCGATTAACAGGAAAACAATTTATTTCACAAAAATTAGTCATTATAAAAAATTAATTAGGAATGAATACAAAATTAACATACCGCCAACAAACGCTATAAATAATTGCCGTGATAGTTGTAAATACAGGGAGTGTAGCCCGCATTAAGTTCATCGTAACTTGATAAGAAAGCATTCCGCAATCGGCAACTATTCATAGCGTCAGCCGTCAGACTGTCTAAAAAAATCAACAATTTGTAGATAAAAATAATTTGCCACCAAAGGAATAATTTCTATTTTTATACTATGAAATTTATACAAGGAAAAGATAGAAGGCAGTCCTATATTTTTCCAACATCACTGAAAGAAGCAATTCGAAAAACGTAACCTAAAAAAAGCAAATTATTTTTGAGTAAAGCAGAAATTGCTATATATTTGACAAAAATTTAATCGGTGCTTAGGGTTATTAGACAGACTGACGTTAGCCACTATACGAGAAAAGATACAGCATATGAATAGAGAACAAGCTGAAATAAAACTCAAACAGATTTTTGGATTTGATAGTTTCTATGATGAACAATGGGAAACAATTGATATGCTTTTCCAAGGAAAACGAGTTCTGTTGATAGAAAAAACTGGATTTGGAAAATCATTGTGCTTTCAATTTCCAGCTACACAATTTGAAGGTTTAACTGTCATATTTTCACCTTTGATTGCATTGATGCGTGACCAAGTTAAAAGTCTTGTTAACAATGGAATTAGTGCCAAATTTATTAACTCAGAACAAACGCAAGAGGAGAACTCACAAACTATTAAAGACGCAATTAACGGTAAACTGAAAATTTTATATATAGCACCTGAAAGACAAGAAAATCGAGAGTGGATTCATGCAACGAGACAAATGAATCTTTCAATGATTGTAATTGATGAAGCTCATACAATTTCAGTTTGGGGTCACGATTTTCGACCAGCTTTTAGGAGAATTATAAATTTAATACAGTTGCTTCCAAAACATATGCCTGTTTTAGCAACTACTGCAACTGCAACAAAAAGAGTTCAATTTGATGTCGAAAAACAAATATCTAATGACATAACAACATTAAGAGGACGACTAATCAGAGATAATTTCAACCTGTTTGTAATCAATGTCAAATCAGAGGATGAAAAGTTAATTTGGCTTGCTGAGAACCTAAATAGTATTGAAGGAACAGGAATAATTTATACAGGAACAAGAGTGAATACAGAAATATACTCACGATGGTTCGATTACCTTAAAATAAATACTACCGAATATAATGCAGGTCTTGATGGAGAGACAAGAAAAGAAGTTGAAAATGGCTTAATGGCAAACAAGTGGAAGGCTGTTGTTTCTACTAATGCCTTAGGAATGGGAATTGACAAACCTGATATTAGATTCCTAATTCACACACAAATACCAGCTTCACCTATTCATTATTATCAAGAAATAGGTAGAGCAGGTAGAGATGGAAAGCCAACAAGTATTATTTTATTTTATAACTCTTCAAAGGATGACAAAGGAATAGAAGAAGATTATAAACTTCCGAAAGCATTCATTGATGGTGGACGACCAAGTTTAAATAAGTACAATAAAGTTATCAATGCTGTTAAAGGTGAACAATTGGGTGAACGTCAAATAATGAAGGCAACCAACCTTAAAAAAACTCAGGTACGAGTAATTAAAGCTGACTTAATCGAACAAGGTATAATTAAAGAGGTTATTTATGGTCGGTCAAAAAAATATGAATATCAATTTGATGCACCTGAGTTGAACACAAAAGCATTTGAAGAAATGAGAGAATTAAAGCTAAAAGAACTTGAATCAATGATTGAATATGTCAATCTGAATACTTCAAGAATGAAATTTTTATGTGAGTATCTTGGTGATGCAATTCCTGACCAAATTGAAAATTGTGATAATACAAATCTTCAAAAATTCATTTCTAATCCAAAACCTGCAACAATAAATATGCTTTCTGATTTTCGAGAAACTTATTTTCCTGAACTGAGAGTTGAAAGTAGGGGCTCAAAAATTGTAAATGGGATTGCAGCAAGTTATTATGGTGTGTCAAATGTTGGTGCTACTCTTAGTAGATGTAAGTACAAAAATGGAGGAGATTTTCCTGACTTTTTACTTAAATTGACATTAAAAGCATTTCGAAAACAATACGGACAAGAACCATTCGATTTAATTGTATATGTGCCACCTACTGAATCAGGGGACTTGGTTAAGAATTTTGCAGAAAAAATTTCAAGAGTTTTGAAAGTACCTATCTCACATAATCTTGTAAAAAC
>JAYEOP010000053.1 GCA_034723125.1 Bacteroidota bacterium
TAGATAAGCCTAAAAGTGATAATACTACACAGTTTATAGATAAAATTAACTTAACTTTGTAAAATAAACAAAAACATATTTGAAATGAAAAAAGCAATTCACTACATTCAATTATTGATAATTTTTTTAATAGCAACAACTACTTTTGCTCAACAAAATTCTTCGTACCAGAAATCCAAAGCAACAAAAAAACCTTTAGCAAGAACTGTAAATGTATCGGATATTAAGAATGATTATAAATTTAACATTCAATACTTGGAAATGCCATCCCCTTGTTCAGGTTCTTACAAAACATATTTGCGTAAGCTTAAAGAAGAAATGCCTGCAAAAAAATATTCAAATAATTCTCCCAAAGCAAATAGAACAATTGATGCACCGAATGTATTGACAGATTTTGAAGGGAACATCTTTAACGGACACATTCCCAATGACAATGACATAGCAATTTCTAATAATGGTATTATTGTTTCTGTAATAAATTCAGTAATATATTTTTTCAATTCGGATAGCATGATAAATAATGCTGTTTCCTTAAAAGCCTTTGCTTCCGATTCAATTCACACTGAAGGCAAATTTGACCCACGAATAATTTATGACCCAACTGCCGACAGATTTATTCTTACTTTTCTGAATGGATTTGATGATAAAACAAGTTGTTTGTTTCTTGCTTTTTCTCAAACAAATGACCCAACTGGAAATTGGAATATTTATACTCTCCAAGGCAACCCACTCTCCGATTCAAGCTGGAGCGATTTTCCCATGATTGCAATTACTGAAAACGAATTATTTTACACAATAAATCTTTTACGAAACACAAAACCCGGGGAAAATTGGAAAAATACTTTTAAACAAACAATTATTTGGCAAATTGACAAAAGCACAGGATACAAAGGAGATTCATTGAAATTAACATTTTATCATGATATTGAATTTGAAGCTACAAATATCAGAAACCTATGCCCTGTTCAAGGTGGTTCATATCCTACAACTCCAAATATGTATTTTTTATCAAATAGGAATTTTTCACTTGAATGTGATTCTATTTTTGTTGTAGAAATAACTGGAGAATTAAATAATGCTCAAACAAAACTCAACATTAGTTTATCTTTGTCGGACAGTAATTACGGAGTTCCACCTCTTGCAGATCAACCTATAAACAGGAAGTTTGAAACCAATGATGCAAGAATCCTTGACAGTTATATCGAAAATAATGAAATTCATTTTGTGGGTAATTCAATAAATTTTTATAATAATTTTGCATCCATTTACCATGGAATAATTTCAAACCTAAGTACTACAAAAAATGTTCACTTAAACATTGTAAAACACCCCTACCTTGAATTCGGATATCCAAGTATTGCCTACACAGGAAGTAACTCAAACGATGAAGCAATAATCCTTACCAACCATTCCTCAGACACCATAAATCCAGGTATTTCAACATTTTTTTATAAAAATAAAAGTTATTCTGAAATAAAAAGAATAAAAGAAGGAGAAACAAGAGTAACACTTCAAAGCCAAGCTGAACAACGATGGGGCGACTATACAGGACTTCAAAGAAAGTACAATGAAAACATAGTTTGGGGTTGTGGGTATTATGGAAAACTAAGAAACTCAACACCTCGCAGAGTTAATGGCACATGGATTTTTGCACTACAAAGTCCATCATTCAGCACAACTGAACAAAAACCTCAATCAGAATTAAAAACAATCTCTTTTCCAAATCCTGCATCCAACTTTTTTTATCTTGAATTTGAAAATAATAAAAAACAAATATTGGATTTTTATCTTTACGACATCAATGGAAAAATTCAAAAGCACTTCATGCGTGAACGTATAAAAATTGGCAAAAATGCATTAAGTTTTGATGTATCTCCACTTAAGAATGGTGTGTATTTCCTTATTGCAAAAAACAATGATGAAGTTGTTCTTAAAGAAAGAATTGTAATTCAGAAATAATTTAAATAAAAAATATTTCATGAAAAAAATTATTATCACAGCATTAGTTTTTATTTTCATAGGTTGTAGTGAAAATAAAGTACCCCCGGGAACAGTACAAATCTCTGATAACTTATACATTGACAAAACAGAGATTTCAAATTTTGCATGGCAAGAATATTTGATTTGGCTTAAAGGTGAATATGGAATTGATTCCGAAAAATATAAAAACGGACTGCCTGATAAAAAAGTATGGAGTAGCTTGTATAAAACTGAATTTAAACTAATTCCAACAAATCAAGAAATACGAGAATACCCGATTGTTGGCATTGATTACGAACAAGCAATTAAATATTGTAAATGGAGAACTTTTGTGGTAAACAAAAAATATGAAAAAAATTTTAATGTAAATTACAGACTACCTACAAAGGAAGAATATATATCCGGTCAAAATATTGAGAACCTTAAAAACAAGAAAAAATATTTCAACCCAAAAACACAACTTTATAAATTACCTGATAAAATCAAAGGCAAACACACTATATTTTTATCAACCAACGTTTCGGAAATGACTAATGAGAAAGGAAAAGCTTATGGTGCAAATTTTTCTGACACTTCAAATTTAATAAAAGATTACAGCGATGCAGAAATATGGCTTGGATTCAGATGTGTAGCTCAAATTGTTGAATAATTGTAAAGATGAGTCCACTCTAAAAAGTCTTAAAATGATTTTCAGCTCCTTTCTACCCCAATCCCTAACCTAGATAAACTGTAAAAGAATAACTGCCACAGATTCACAGATTTCAGACTGCCTTTGGTCGTTTGTTTTGTAAAAATTTATTATAGTAAATACCTTTTAATCTGTGAATCTGTCTTTGACAGACGTAGTCTTACTTCTATTACACTTAGCATGTCTTCGACAGACGAAATCTGTGGCAGTTTTTGTCCTTTATATATCTTTTGCCACAAAAAACACGAATATTAGAAATAAGATATTAAAGGGAGAAGTAGCTGAAAATCAGGACTCCTTTTAGGGAATGGGGCAATTCCTGATTTTCAAAACCTGCACTCATTACTTTTTAGAGTGGACTCAAGGATTAAATATTTTGCATTTATTTTTTTATAAATTTTATTATTCTAATAATAATAATGTTGTACTTTTACAGCCTTAAAACAACTAAAATATTTCATTATGACAAAGGAAAATAAAAAATCAGGATTAGAAAAAAAATTAGCAGCATATTCAGCATTAGCAGCAGGAGTTTTTGTTGTAGGAAGTGCAAATGCTCAAATAATTTATACAGATATTAACCCTGATTCTACAATTTTTGCCGTTGATTCTTTCTTTTTAGACCTTAACAATGACGGAATTGTTGATTTTAGAATAAATGCACTGAAATATCAATCTTCCGCTACTGGATCTCATTCTCAATTTAATATAAATGTTGATTATGTTGCTATTGAGCCACTTAATAATAATGAAATACTCTCATCATACAATTATGTCAGTTATTACAACTATTCAAGTGGAGCTAAAGCTTTAAACAAAAATGACACTATTCAAGATGTTGAAACTGACGAAAATTGGTGGTCTGAATCAATGGGTATTTTAAACGGACAAGGATCGTATTCCGGTACTATGAACGGATCATCTTTTTCAGGCACCATTGATTACGGACATTTTGTGGGGGTTACAAATAAATATGTTGGAGTAAGAATAGAAAAAGTACAAGATGGAGACACTATTTGGCAATACGGTTGGGTAAGACTTGATGTTGCAAGTAATGGAAAAAGTTTTGTTGTTAAAGATTACGCATATCAAGGAGCCCACGATAAATACATCCTTGCAGGAATGGAAGTATCAGGCACAATAGAAAAGAAAATTGTTGAAAATATTGAAATTTATGTTTCACAAAAAACACTTTTTATTGATCTTAAAGAATTGAAAAAAGAAGATGCAATTATTAGAGTTTTAAATATTAACGGTCAAGAACTTCTCAAAAAAGAAAACTCAGAAAAATCAGAAATCTCTTTAAAAGAATTTACCACAGGAATATATATTGTAAATATTCAATTTGAAGAAGGAAGTATTAGTAAGAAAGTAATGCTTAGATAGAGGGGGCAAGATGCAGGATGCAGGATTCAAGATACAGGATGCAGGATTCAAGATACAGGATGCAGGATTCAAGATACAGGATACAAGATGCAGGATACAGGATGCAAGATTCAGGATACAAGATTCAGGATGCAAGATGCTAGATATTGGATGCAGGATTTACTACATAAAATAGGAATTATTTATTACTGTTGACTGTCAGACTGAAGACTTTCTTTATAAACCACAGCTCTTTCCTTCAATCCATCAAGCATAAACTTAACACAATCATGATGTTTGCCGATATATTCTGGAACAATAATTCCTTTTTCGTTAAATAATTTTTCATTTAGCATTCGTACTGCCATTGTCGCTGTGTAGCCTGTTGTTCTTGCCATTGAATGAGTTTTGGTCTTTGCATCATAGGAATCAAATAAATCATAAGAATACTTTAATTTTTTATTATCTTTTTCTCCTTCAACAATAATCTTCATGATTGTAACATCCTCCTCTCCTTCTTTTAATTCCCATTTAGGAAACAAAAGTTTTGAAGTAAAATCAAGAGGACTTACCTCTTTCCCATTAATTAAAATTGTTTCTTTATTAAAAAACCCAGTTTCACGCAACATTTTCATTTTTTCAACATGTCCGGGATATCTTAATGTTTTTTCTATCATATTCGGACAATCAATTGTTTTTATTAGTGAGCGTAATCCATCACTGTTAAATGCTTCAAGAGTGCCAATATTTTCAAAATCCATTAATTCAATATCAGAAAGTGCTTCTTTTGTTACAAGTTTTCCTTCCTTTACAAATCGAGCAGGTCGAGTATATTCTTCAATAACATCAGCAGGGGAAAAAACAGCTTTGTATTCGTAAGGCCAAGTTCTTATTTTGGGTAAACCACCAACATAAATTTCTACATTTTCAGTTTTGTCAAGAATATCATTTACATAACCAACAAGAATATAACTCATTCCGGGGGCAACTCCACAATCCATTATTGCAGTAACTCCATTTTTCTTAGCTAATATGTCAAGACCAAAAGCATCCTCAGGAAAAAAAGAAATATCAACAACATTTTTGCCTGCCTCAATAATTGACTCCAATGTTTTATAACCCATAAAACCCGGTAATGCATTAAGCACCAAATCGTAGTCTTTTATCAATTCCTTCAAAAGCGATTTATCAGAAAGGTCTTTTTCAATTTTTAAAATATCAAATTTATTATCAATTTTTGAAAGATTTCTTTCATTAATATCCGAAATACTTACATCAAAATTTTTATCTTTTGCAAGGTCAATTGCCATTGGTACACCAACTAAGCCAGCACCTAAAACTATTATTTTCATCTGTTTATTTGTTTATCTGTTTAT
>JAYEOP010000054.1 GCA_034723125.1 Bacteroidota bacterium
TTTAATGAAAATTACTTTCAGTTTTTTAATAATAGTTCCATTATTAATAACGACAGCATCTACAATATTTGGGATTTAGGAGACAATACCATAGATACTTCAAAAACCTATGCTCATACCTACAGTAACTTTGATACTTTTAATGTAAAACTTACTACTTACTCAGAATTTGGTTGCAAAGATTCAATGGAAAAAACCGTTTATGTAAGACCTAATCCACAAACGAATTTTTACATTAACGATTCGACTCAATGCCTGTACAACAATTTATTCGTTTTTTCGGATAGTTCAAACATTGCTTACGGTACAATAAACTATTTATGGGATTATGGCAATAACAATGGCACCAATTCTCAAAACCCTGTTCACACTTATAGTAGCGATGATACTTTCCATGTAAAATTAGTTACTACCTCAAATTATGCCTGTAAGGATTCCATTAGCAAGTCGGTAATTGTCTTTCCAATGCCAAATGCAGGATTTAGCATAAATGATTCTAACCAGTGCTTATCGGGAAATAATTTTTCGTTCACCAACCTTTCCACAATAAATTCAGGTAACCAATATTTTAGCTGGGATTTTGGCGACAACGACACCTCAACTTCTCAAAACCCCTCACATTCGTATTTATCTTACGATACTTTTTTAATAAAGCTTAAAGTTGTATCAGATTTTAACTGTTCCGACTCAATTAATAAAAATATTTATGTCAACCCGCATCCGGTTTCCGATTTCAGTATTGATGATTCGGTTCAGTGTTTTAATTACAATAATTTTAATTTTACCAATCAAAGTAACATTCCCTATGGAAGCATGACTCACTTTTGGAATTTTGAAAATAATCAATCCTCCAACTCCACTAATCCATCAGTCAGCTATACTGTTCCTGACACTTTCTCTATTAAACTAACCTCTACATCAAATGAGGGATGCAAAGACTCAATAAGTAAAGCTGTTTACGTATTTCCAACTCCAAATTTATTATTTAGTTTTAATGACAGTGATCAATGCCTAAGCGGAAACTATTTTCAAATATCAAACTCATCAAACATTCAAAGTGGATTACAAACTTACCTTTGGAATTTCGGAGACAATGATACAAGCACCCAAATCAACACTTCACATTCTTACAGCTATGATGATACTTTTACTGTTATGCTCATTGCTAATTCAAACCTCAATTGTTCCGATACTCAAAGTAAAAAAGTAATCGTTTTTCCTATGCCTGTTGCAACATTTTCAATTGATGACAGTTCCCAATGTCTTAGAGGAAATGAATTTACTTTTATCAACCATTCTTCCATTACATCAGCCTCCTTAACCTACAAATGGGATTTTGATGATGGACAGTCGGATACAGCAAAAAACATCAATCATATTTTTGCAAATCATGATACTTTTACTGTACAACTTATGGCAACTTCATCTTTTGCTTGTCAAGATTCCATTAGCAAAGCTATTTACGTCCATCCCATGCCCGTTGCAGATTATTTTATTTGGGATACCTCCCAATGCTTTGAACGAAACGCTTTTGGATTTTCAAACATGTCATCCATTCCTTACGGAACAATGAGTTACAATTGGTTTTTTGGAGATGATTCAACATCAACAGAAACTGCTCCTGTACATAGTTATACTTATGCAGATACATTTGAAGTTAAGCTAATCACCACATCCGGACATGGATGCAAAGATTCTACATGGGGAGTAATGTATATTCACGTACATCCCGAGCCGGTAGCTGATTTTTTAATTAACGATAGTGCTCAATGCTTAAGTAACAACTTTTTTAATTTAACAAATACATCAAGCATTAGTTCAGGTAGCTTTACGCAAACATGGTATTTTGGAGACGGAAATGTTGATTCCGTTTTTAATTCTTCACACTCATTTTTAGATTATGACACTTTAAATGTGAGATTATTAATTGTATCGGATTGGGCTTGTAAAGATTCAATTGAAAAAACTGTTATCATTCATCCTATGCCTGTTCCTGATTTTATAATTGACACAGCCAGCCATTGTTTAAACAGTAATATTTTTAATTTTACCGATAAAAGTAGTATTCCCTATGGCAATTACAACCCTTTATGGTATTTCGGAGATTCGGATACCTCAACACAACAAAACCCATCACATTCCTATCTTTATTCTGATACATTCATTGTTAAATTATTAGCTACTTCCGATAATAATTGTAAAGATTCAATATTAAAAAACATTTTTATTCGTCCTATGCCTTCAGCTTCATTTTTAATTAATAACAATGACCAATGTTTTACAAATAATATATTTTCATTTACAAACAAATCAAATATTTCGTCAGGCAATCTTAATTATTTATGGGATTATGGAGACAGTATATTTTCCAATGACACAAACCCCGATTATTCTTATCAATACTTTGATACATTTTTTGTTAAATTAATAAGCACCTCCGGTTTTAATTGTGTTGATTCCCTGATAAAGCAGGTATTTGTAAGACCCATGCCAACAACCGATTTTAACATAAACGACTCCTTGCAATGCCTTTTAAATAATTATTTTGAATTTAATGATAATTCAACAATTCCTTACGGGCATTTCTCCAACACTTGGGATTTCGGAGATGGAAATTTGGATACCAACAAAAACACATTTCATTTATATCAAAAACATGATACTCTCAGAGTTCAACTTTTAATAACATCAAATTATGCGTGTAAAGATTCATTAACAAAAAAGGTGTATGTCCGACCTATGCCGATAGCCGATTTTGAAATTGATGACAGTTCTCAATGCTTTGAATTTAATTTTTTCAAGTTTTCAAACAAATCAACTATAGCTTACGATTTTTTAAACTATTCATGGAATTTTGGAGATCTAAATACAAGCATTTTTCCGAATCCAAATCACAGCTATTTAAATTATGATACATTTTTGGTACGGCTTATTGCAACATCTGATTATAATTGCAGGGATACTTTTGAAAAATCCTTGTGGGTGCATCCCATGCCGTTAGCCGACTTTGGCATAAACGATACCGACCAATGCTTTAGGAATAATGAGTTTAAGTTTGCAAATCAATCTTCAATTCCTTATGGTTCGGTTGGCTACCTTTGGAATTTTGGAGATTCAAACTTTGCAACTACGGAAAATGCTTTACATTCTTATAAATATGACAGTTTATTTACAATAAAACTTTTGATAACATCAGGGCAAGACTGTAAGGATTCCCTTGAAAAACAGATTTTTGTGCGACCAATGCCAGAAACAAAGTTTACGATAAATGATAATACTCAATGTTTGTCGGGTAATAATTTCATTTTTACCAATTCCTCATCAATTAAATATGGCTTATTATTTTATAAATGGAATTTCGGAAACGGGGATACATCAATAAATATAAATCCCTCTGTTATTTATAATCATGATAGTTCTTACCGCGTATTGCTGATATCAACTTCCAATAATTACAATTGTATAGATTCTATAGAAAAAAATGTTATTGTTTATCCAATGCCAGAAGTACATTTTTCTTACGAACGTCCCTGTTTGGTTGATACAACTGAATTCACCGACCTGTCAACTATTAACCAACCCGATGTGAATACACAATGGATATGGGATTTTGGAAATGGAAATTTTGCTACTTCACAAAACCCTTGGCATATATACACTATTTCAGGACTGTATGATGTGAAACTAAAAGTAATTTCAAATAATAATTGTGCCGATTCGCTTACGAAACAACTTAAGTTTTTTGAACAAGTGAATGCTCCAATACTTGACAGGGTAAGTGTTGAAGATGAAAGTATCCTTATTGAATTTAAAACTGTCAGCCTTGGTAATCCTATGGCTTATGTTATTGAAAAGTCAACAGATAGCCTGAACTTTTCGCAACTAATTCGTTTTGGACTTACTGATTTTGATTTTATTGATAAGCAAGTTGATGTATCATCACAATCCTACATTTACAGGATTAAAACAATTGATAGTTGTTATTTCCATAGTTCATACAGCAATATTGGCAAATCTATTTTATTACAAATTAATGAAAATAAAGAATATCCGGAATTAGTTTGGAACAAATACATGGATTGGCAAGCAGGTATCTCAGGCTACAATATTTTTACATGGAACGAAAAATTTCAATCATTCGGTTTATTATCAGCCGAAAATTCTACAAGCTATATTGATACACGCACCAATTTTAATCAGGAGAAGTATTGTTATTATGTTGAAGCTATCAGAAACGTGGACGGTAAAATCAGCAAATCAAATACTGCCTGTGTGGAAACACCTTGCAATCTTTACATCCCAAACAGTTTCACACCAAACGGTGATGGTTTGAACGATGAATTTATAGTTAAAGGAACTTATATCCTTGATTTTCAAATGCAGATTTATAACCGCTGGGGAGAGTTGGTTTTTGAAACAAATGATTATAAAAAAGGATGGGATGGGAAATATAAAGGAAGCAATTGTCCGGTTGGGGTTTATTTTGTACAGGTATTTGCAAAGGGTACGAACTCTCAAAAGGAAAATTTTAGTACAACAGTAAATTTGATAAGATAAAAAACAGTAGGCAGTCTTCAGTCCACAGTCAAGAACAGTCCTCAGTCGGCAGTCTTCAGCCAGCAGTCAAAAACAGTCAACAGTTCGCAGTCAAATTCCAAACAAACAAAAAGAAGTACTTAAAGTGCCTAGAGTGCCTAAAGTACTTAAAGTAATGTGTTACGAATAAACAACTTAATGACAATTAAATGACAGCGAAGCAAATGACCACTAAATGACTATTGAAACAAATAAACAATTCTTCTTTGCGTTCTTTGCGTCTTTGCGAGAAAACATAAACAACTCTCACAACAACAACCCATAAGGTCGTCATTGTGAGGGAGGTACGACTGCGACAATCTCGGGCTTTTTAGCAGAGGTAGTCAAAAACAGTCCTCAGTCGGCAGTAGGCAGTCTCCAGCCAGCAGTCAAATTTCGAATAAACAAAAAGAAGTACTTAGAGTTGAAAACTAAAAGGTAAAAACTAAAAGGTAAAAGTTATGTGTTACGGATAAACAAAAAGAAGTACTTAGAGTTAAAAACTAAAAGCTAGAAACTAAAAACTAAAAGGTTATGTGTTACGGATAAACAAAAAGAAGTACTTAGAGTACTCAGAGTTATGTGTTACGAATAAACAAATTATCAGTCGGCAGTCAAAAACAGTCCTCAGTCAGCAGTAGGCAGTCTTCAGTCAGCAGTCAAATTCCAAATAAACAGAACTTGCCCGTATGGATCATCAAATAAACAAATCAACAGATAAACAAATAAACAATTCTTTCATCAGATTGCCACAGTCGTTCCTCCTTCGCAATGATGATAAAAAACATAATTCGATGATAAAGAAACAAATA
>JAYEOP010000055.1 GCA_034723125.1 Bacteroidota bacterium
GCCTCATATACAACTGACGACCACATAGTTACATGCATATCAGTATTTTTTAAAATAAAAAACAAAGGTAATTTGGAAGCATAGTATAACACAACATTCGAATTTGGTATTTTTTTAACACGTTCAAAAACTTCTTCTTTCCTATCAAGCATCAATGGATGTAATCTGAAAAACCAATGAATATTTTCAGGAGACTTTTCAACTGCCTCCAGTAAGTGAGTTGGCAACGGGTCAGGTTCAGGTTGTAAAGATACAAGGACATTTATTTGTCCTTCTTTAAAAACTTTTTCCGTTAAATTTCTCTCAACAATATCATAAATCTCCGAATCATCTTTCAACCATTCGCTTACCCATGGATTACCCCCCACAACTGTCCGATGATTCTTGCTTTTTACTACATTCGCGAAAACACTTTCATTAGCTTTTCCCCAAAGCCAAAAAATTGAAGGTAATAATTTATATCCATCATCAGGGAAATTATTATATCTAACATTTAAGCTCCAAGAACCATGTTGCAATTCAACAGATTCTATACCTAACTTTTTGCAGGCAAGTATTGCAGGAAAAATAATATCCGAAAAGGAAACAATAAAAAACACTGTTTTTAGATGCATCTTTTTAAAAAGGCTTTCATATTCTTTAGCTCTGAAAAATATTAAATCCAATTTATCAATTAATTCATCTTCACTAAAAGGTAGTGTCAATTCCAGTGTTTTTAAATATTCTTTAAATTTTTCAAAACTTTCAATTCTTTGCTTTTTCCGTTTAAAAAATTTAGAAAATAAGTATTTAATCTGTGCTTTTGCTAAAAGTCCATTAAGAATAAATGCATCATTAAAAATCGGGAGTTTTTGTTTTGTCTTTTTTACAAACTCAACAATTTCATACTTTCCATAATTTTTTAAAAGGCTCTCAATACCATTAGCAAAGGGATGGATACTTTTGTTATTTATAGAAATATTTCTTGCCTTGTCTTCAGAGATAAAAAGATAATCGATATTTTTCCTACCTAATCCGGTTTTATAATTTAGATTCTTTAGAAAATTCAATCCTAAAAATGAAGCTAACAAAACTTTAAATTGAAATAATAATCTTTTAAAAACACTTTTTTTATCAGGCTTTTTAAAAAATTCAGGAGATTTTAAAAATTGAAACAAAAGATAAACTCTTATATATGGATAAATATTCAGAGATTTATATTTTAAAGTATCAATAGGAAATTCTTTTTCCATTTTATCAAACATTCTTTCTGCTTCCAAATATTTCATAGCCTATTTTTTTGAAATATATTTTTTAAATATTGTATTAAACTCATTTTTGTATTTGTAAAAAACCACTATTGAAAAAGATGAAAAAATTACTAATTTTATAAGGATAGAATAAACAAGAGAAACAGAATAATAATTTAAAAGATAGCTAAATGAGAAAAATCCTATCAAAACAATAATTAAAATTGCAAAATTGAACATTGGAGGAACATGAAGTTTGAGAACATACTTTGTTATAAACCAACCAAATGCAGCCATTACAAAATATGAAGCAATTGTAGTGTAAGCCGCTACTTCATATCCATGTATTGGAATCAGCCATACATTTAATAAAATGTTAATTACTCCAGCCGATAAAGAAGCAACAGATAGCCAAATTGTTTTGTAGGAATAGGAAATTTTTCTACTAAAAAATCCCCAAATACCCCAAAATACATAACCAAGAACAACATACGGAATTAAATATAAAGCGGAAACATAATTCTTGTGTGCTATCAACAAACCGAGGTCAGGACCGAACAACATTAAAAACATAGCAGCTATTAACATCATTCGAAAAATCTTACTGATATCAGCATCAATTTTTTTGAAATTTTTTACTTTCATATCGTCATAAAAATCAGGTGTCCATGCTTGCAACAAAGCAATAACAACAATTGAAAGCAACATCCCGATATTGTATGCAAGACTGTACAAACCAGCATCTTCGCTTCCTGTGTAGCCTTTTATCATTATTCTGTCAAATTGAGCGAGAATAATTCCGCTAAGTGCATGAGGTAATCTTGGAAGAGAATATTTTAAAATGAATGTTAAATGTTTTTTTGATAAAGCTGTTTTAAAAAATGGTTTCAGGTAGTAAATCATTACAATACTCAAAAGTCCACCAATTACTAATTGTCCGAGAATAACAGCAAAATATTTTTGTTCTTTGTAAAGAATCAATAGCCCGATACCTAAAGCAAAACCAATATAAGCCTTTAAAACTTCAATTGTTGCAACAAGCTTACTTCTTCTTTGAGCAACAAAAATTTGTCTAAAAATAAGGCTTGCTAATTGAATTACAACATAAGGAATCATTAGAAGTACAAGCTTACGAGGCATTTCCAGTAAGTTGCTTACTGCATCCGAAAAAATTGTAAAAACAACTATTGAAATAAAAAGAATTGACGAGGCAAGAATAACAGATGTTCCAAAGAAACTATTAAAATCATCCTTTTGTTCATACCAATATCTACTTATTGCAGTATGAGAATTTAAAGTAAGAATGATTACAAAAATTCCAACATAGCTTAAAAATACATTGTAAACACCATATTCTTCGGTTGTTAAAAGATAGGTAAGAACAGGAATAGAAATAAAGCCCAACGCCTTTGTAGCCAAGGATGCAGAAAAATAATTCGTTGAATGTTTTAATGTATCTATAAGTGCCATGTAAAATTCTTATAAAGGATAATCATATTTCCCAAGTTCAAGGTCATACTTTTTATCTAAATAATTATTTGATTCCTGATAATATGATTTTAAATATTCTATAAATTTTTTGTCAATAATTTTTTTCTTGGATTTAGCAAAAAAGAAAGGGTCAAATGTATTTTGTAAAAAAGAGCGAAACATTGGATGAAAAAATTTGCCGGGCATAATTGCTCCAGTATTCATAGGGCTTTTTAAAAACTGATTTGCAAATCGTAACAATCCAACCGAAAAAGGAGACAGACTACGATTTACCTTAAAATTTTTTAAATCTCCATCAAAATCCTTAACACCAATAAATAAGAATAACTCTGAAAGATATTTCTCAGGATTTTTTTTTAGATGCTCATAAGTTTTTACAAAAACAGAATCTTGACCGAAAATATCAGAATAATAATCAAGAAGTTTGTGATATTTCAAATAATTAAGAGAAAAACTAACAGGCTTGGGAGCAGGCAATTCAATGAATTTTTTAAAATTACAATTCCCACCTTGATTAACATATTGTTTGTAAAGTGAGTCAATCATGGCAATTTGATTTCTAACAGTGATAATAATTTTTGCATCAGGAAAAATTTCTTTCAAATTATCAGCTATTCTTTTACTGTTAAAACCCCTTTTAAAAACATCACCAGAAAGACTTTCAATTGATATTAGCACAGGTTTTTCTTTATCAATATTTAATTCAGAATATTTTTTTTTAAATGATTCAGGATTAAAATCCAAATCATCAATATATCTAAGGTCGAGAAGCCACTTATTTTCATTTTTATAATGGTCTAAATAATTTATCTCCTTATGAAAAGGAAAAATAAACCTTTGCAACCATGTTGTTGCTGTTTTGGGATAACCGATATGAATAAATACTTTGCTCATTTTTATCCTGATATTTTTTTAACGGCTGTTTTGTACTCTTCCCACTGCCCCACATCAATGTATGAATTTTCAGAAACGGGATACACACCAATACTTTTACCTTGCTTCTTCAACTCATTTATTAGGTCTGTAATATGATAAAATATATTTTCAGGAATAAATTCCAATACTTCAGGTTCAAGAAGATACATTCCTGTATTAATTAAAAAATCATATTCAGGTTTTTCCTTTAAAATACCAAGTTCTCCTTCACCTTTAATTTCACAAACGCCATAAGGAATTGTGTAATTTTTCATTGAAGCAATTAAAGTAAGGTCAAAACCTCCGCTTTTATGAAATTCAAAAATCTGTGAATAATCCGTTTCAATAATTATATCACAATTTGAAACAAAAAAAGAACTCTTAAGTTTCCCTGAAAGAAGTTTTAAAGAACCTGCTGTTCCCAATGGTTTTTCCTCATTGAGATATGACAAACGATAATTTGTAACAGCATCTTCAAAATAAGCTTTTATCATTTTCCCTTTGTGATTTATGGAAATAATAAAATCCCTCATTCCGAATTTGGAATAATTATCCATTATTAATTCAATAATCGGTTTATCTCCAATTGGAATTAATGGCTTTGGCAAAATCCTTGTAAACGGGTCAAGGCGAGTGCCACGCCCTCCAGCCATAATTACTACAGGCAAAGATATTTGTTCATATTCTACTTTTTCATCTTTTGTAAAAACCTTGCTCCAATGAAGAAGATCAATGATTACTTTTTCCTTGTTTATTATAGGAATTGCATCAATGTTTTTCTTAACCATAACAGTTTTAACATTCTCCAAATCATAATTTCTATAAACAGAAACAGGTTCCCTATTGCAAACTTCTGCTACACTACCTTCAATATTACCTTTTTTTATAATCCATCTTCTGATATCCCCATCTGTTAATGCACCATACAAGCAGTTGTTTTCATCAACAACAAACAAATTCTTTTTTGCACCTGTATTAAGTTTTTTAAGAGCATCTTTTAGGGATGTTTCTTTTTTAATAAAAAGCTTTTTTATATCTATCATACTTATGCTTTTTTTAATTTTAGTAACTGTTCAGCAAGTAATAAATCAATTTTTTCATCAATATCAACCGACCTTTCCTTTGGCATAATATACGCAAATGTTTTGTCTCCGTATAAAGATTTATTCTCTCTGTAAAAATTTACATTCGCCAAATAAATTGCTCCGTTTATCCAATAATAATCAGGCATTTCCTGACGAATTGAATTAGAAACTTTTTTATTAATAAAATCTTTCATATTCAAATCATCAGCAATTGTATTCATCAAATAAGGTGGTTGAGAAACCTGACGAACCGAAACTACCGCTTCTGCTTTTTTTTGAAAATACAATTCAATAGCATTGTCAATATCCTCTACCGTCCTTAATGGCGATGTCGGTTGTAAAAGTATAAAATGCTGAAATAAAATTGATGTCTGAGAATAATAATCAAGCACATGAAAAATTACATCTATGCTTTTTGAATTATCGGTTGAAAGATGCTCCGGACGTAAGAAGGGAATTCTTAGTCCAAAATTTTCTACTGTTTTTTGAATTTTCTCACTATCAGTTGAAACAAAAATCTCATCAATATATTTACTATTTTGAGCCACTTCAATAGTCCATGCAATTAATGGCTTCCCTGCAAGATTAATAATATTTTTATCCTTTAATCCCTTGCTCCCACCACGTGCAGGAATAATTGCTAATATTTTTTCTTTTTTAAACAT